>CAWTZT010000095.1:0-2877 GCA_963919845.1 Thaumarchaeota archaeon CSP1-1 | reverse complement strand
TCCAAATACTCAATACGATTTTGGTAGTATTAATATTAGTGAAGAAGAAAATAAAGCTTTAAACTCTTGGGAAAATTTTGCAGAAAACGTTTTGAGTTTTATCGAAACTATTCCGAATCATATTAGAATTAGATTAGATACCAAATTTTTTGAAGGTCTGCCACCAAAGAGTAAAGATGTTTTCCAGAGAGAAATGAGTGAATTTAGTAACAATATTCATGTGTTAGCAGCTGAAGAACAACAAGTTATTTCTGAATGGGAAAAAGTATCTGAAAAATTTGAAGATTCGTTTGACAGACTCCTAGTTGGAACTACTGAACGTACAGCTTTAGAAAATTTTATTGAAAATAACCTACATCCTCGGTTTGTATATTTCTCAGATTACAAGAAAATTTATGGAAATATCAATCTTAATGAGTATGTTAAAGAATGGAGAGGACAAAAAGCCGAAGGAATAGAGTATGTTGAAGAATTTGACAAAGCTGAAACAGTAAAGAATTTGTTTTACCTTGCAGAATTAGATATTGATAAATTAGAAGAATACAAAAATAGCCCTTCAAAATTAATAAAATTACTTAACGCTGCAAGTAACAGATTAACTACAAGGCTAAATCCTGCATGGAAAGGTGACCCAATTCATGTTGATTTGAGATATAATCCAGGAAATATTATGAGTGTAGTAATCTCAGATATTCATTCAGACGGTACTGTTACTAATTCAGGTTTACTAAATAGAAGAGCAGAAGGATTCAAGTGGACCTTTTCATTTATTGTAAATTTTGCTGCAGAAACTCAGAGAGCTGAGCTACAAGAAGCCATTTTACTACTTGATGAACCTGCTAGAAACCTTCATCCGACTCAGCAAAGAGGTATATCCGATTTATTAAAAAATCTAGCAGGTTCAAACCAAGTTCTTTATGCAACTCACTCACCTTTTATGATATTTGATTATACTCCTGGAAATCTATTAGTAGTTGAATTAGATAAGAGAAAACATCTTAGTAAAATCTACTATGATTATTGGAATGCAGACGATGATACACTAACTCCAATACTTTATGGACTTTCAAGAGGTTTAGTCGATTCCATTGTTGACAGAGAAATAGGAACTAATTCTCGACCTATAATTATTGTAGAAACAATGTCTGATGCAATGTATCTGAATGCTTTTGACAAATTCCTAGAAGATCCAAATATTTCTATGAATCCGCTTAACGTAATTGCTACATATAGTAAGAATTCTGTTTTACCATTATCAATTTTTTACAGAGATCATGGATACAAGACCTTTGTACTTTTAGATAATGGTGAAGAAGCAAAACAAATTTCAACTCAATTAATGGCAAATGATTTTTCTAAAGTACAAACTGTATTTTTTGAGTTAGGTAGTAAACCAATTCAATCAATTGAAGACTATATGGTACTTGAGGATTATCTACATGCTGTTAATCAAACTTATGAAATTAAACTTAGAAAGGAAGGTTTCATAAATATCACTAAAGAGGATGTATTATCAATAGGAAAGAAGGGAGTTTTAGAAAATCTTAACACAATCTGGGCAGAACATAAAGATGATGGATGGGGACAATTTGATAATGAAGAAATTACAAGATATATTTGTGAAAAAATTGCATTAAAAGAAGCAGATTTCTTATCAGATAAAACAAAAGATAATTTTAGAACTCTGTACAGGTTAATTGCTGAAAGAATACGTCAGCATCAAAATCTAATATCTAGTCCTAACATAGATAAAATTCCTAAAGCGAAGGTTTGATTAAAAAGCTGTTAATGTGCTTTACTAACGATTTATCCCTAATTAAGAAATGTATCTAATGTCTATTTTAGTTAAGATTTAATTTAGAGGGATTGAGATGTTGATAAACATGCATTGGTATTTGAAGGGAGTTGTCCTTTCATTAATTTTCGTAATTTCATTTGTTTCACTGTTTTCTTTTTCTGAACTTCATGCAGCTGAAAATGATGTTACAGCAAAAAGCATTGGTTTTGAAAAAACCACCATTATCGAATTTAAAAACAATGATGGTAGTTCTAACTTTGATACAATACGAATGTGGTTAGGAGCTGATTCGTCATTCAAGTCTTTTAAGACTGAAAAAGGATGGATAGGAGAAAAAATTCCATCTGGAGTTATTGTTTTTACAACTACAGAACCACTAAAGCCTGGTGAGATGGTAAAATTTGGAATAAAAACAGACAAACCCAAACCTGGAATAAATTGGAAGGTTATTGATGTAAATGAGAAACAAATTGGAACTGGAAAAACTTTGGTCACTGATTCAGTTGGTGTTGAACCTAAAGAGGGTTCAAAAAATGGTCCAGGAATTTCAGATTCTTCAAGTTTTAGGTTAATTCCTGAAAAACCGAATGTAGGTTCAAGTATGAGAGTAACTGGAGATAATTTTGGAGCAAATCAAAAACTTGATTTCTATATAGGGTCTAAAAAAATTGCTTCGTTTGAAACAGATGATAATGGACACTTTATGATTACATCAAAAGTTCCAGAGGATCAAAATCCAGGTAGAATTGATTTTATTATAAAGGATTCATTAAAAAATGAAAAAAGTATTAGTCTAAGAATTGGAGATGAGGGTGACAGAGTTACATCTGAAAAAGAAATTCCTCTAACAATTAGTGCAACACCTCCAATAGTTTACCGAGGCGATACTGTAAAGGTCACTGGTACTGGTATGCCAGGTAGTACAGTAACTGCTACTGTAAAAGATCCTGAAGGAAATGTAATTACAACCATTGCTGTTGATGTTGATTTAAAAGGTAATTGGGAATATGAAGGAGTAGTTGCATCTGATGCTCCTTTTGGAAAACAAACTGCAGAAATTACAGATGGAACTAATACTA
>CAWTZT010000094.1:0-2845 GCA_963919845.1 Thaumarchaeota archaeon CSP1-1 | reverse complement strand
CTTCATCATCAAAAGAAATTCCTCAATGGATTAGAAATAATGCAGAATGGTGGGCAGCAGAATTAATTTCAGATAATGAATTTATTGCAGGAATAAAGTATCTTATTGAAGCTGGAATTATTTCATATCGTTAATGATTTCACTGGTACTAGCAGAATCTTCTCTTGAATTAGTTCCTAAAAAAATTCAAACTCATCCATCAGTCCTTTCGCATTGCGAAAAACTTGGGAAAAAACCATCAGAGATTTTGTTGGATAATTCTTGGCATTTTGCAGCTATGAAAGGTATCAAAGATGAAATAAAACGAGGACGGCCTGACTTAGTCCATTTTTCATTATTAGAGGCTTGTTCAATTCCACTTTTTTTTGAAAAAAAAATTTCCGTATATGTTCATACCATAGATGATAAAATCATTATAGTGGGAAATGAAATTCGACTCCCAAAATCTTACCATAGATTCGAAGGTTTGATTGAGAAGCTATATTCTGAGAGGGTAATACTAGCTGATGGAAAGAAACTACTTGAAATGAAAAATATGACTTTTGATCAGCTCATAGATGAGATTAATCCCAAACGAATTATTGGATTATCCACTCAAGGAGTTTTCAGTTCTTGTGAGGATGTAGCAAAAAAACTTTCTGATAATTCTTGTATTGTAATTGGAGGTTTTCCAAAGGGAAATTTTTCAGATTTAATAAAAAAACATGTAGAGTATTTAGTAAATATCAACAAATCTTCTTTAGAATCGCATATTGTCGTTAGTCGAATTTTATACGAATATGAAAAAACCATTTTTATGTAGGCAATAAAGTTTGCTCATTTATGCGGTTGTAGTATAGCCTGGTTAGTATGTGGGGTTTCCAACCCTATGACCCGGGTCCAACTCCCGGCAACCGCATTTGTTATTATAACCATTGAAAATTTTTAAGGGGATTTACATTTGCATCAATGTGAAACTTTCTACTAAAACCATTGCATTAGAACGGATGGAGATTTTGATTAGAATAGCTATTTCTAATGCAAAATCTAATCCAAAGTTGGCTCAGAGGCAAGCATTTCTTGCAAAAAAAATCAGCACAAGATACAGGGTTGCCATGCCTTATGAGATGAAAATATCTTTTTGTAAAAAATGTAAAAGCTTTATTGTTCCTGGAGTAACCTCTAAAATACGTCTTGGGAGATCATCTGTAAAATCTATTAGAAACACATGTTGGTACTGCGGTCATATTTATCGTAAAATTATAGCTCAATGATTTATAAGACGATTTTAGAGTTTGACTTCACATGGCAAAAGTCTATGATGTACCGGCTGATTTACTTATTAGTAAATTAACTGAAATCCTAAAAAATGAAGATATACCACCACCATCTTGGGCTGCATTTGTAAAAACAGGTTCACATGCAGATAAACCACCACAAAATTCTGGATGGTGGCATATTAGATGTGCTTCACTTTTACGGAAGATCTATCTTCATGGCCCAATAGGAATTAACGATCTACGTGGTATGTATGGTAGTGGTAAAGCAGTAGGATATGGTCTTGCAAGTCACAGAGACGCAGGCGGTGAAATTATTCGCAAAGCACTACAGGGGCTTGAAAAATTAGGTTATGTCAAAAAAGTAGAAAAAAAAGGAAGAATTTTATCAAAAGAAGGCGTACAAAAATTAGATAGATTATCAACTGAAATTCTAAAACAACTAATGACTGATACACCGCACCTGAAAATATATTCATAGTGTGATGTCATGAGTTTTCCTGATCATGATGAAGCTGATCATGATAAAGAAGCAGAAATTTCATCTCAGAAAGAAATAATCCTCAAACAGATTTTATCTGCAGAAGCAAGACTACGATTAAACAATATAAAAATGGTAAAATCAGAATTAGCTAATTCAGTTGAAAATTATTTAATTAATGCTGCTTCACAAGGACAGATAAAATCTCCTTTATCTGATGACCAATTAAAACAAATTTTATTGTCATTACAACAACCTAAACGTGACTTTAAAATTACTAGAAGATAAAAACTAAGAAAATATAATTAGGGGATACAAGGCGATCGTATTCATGAAAGCAGTTGTTTATGAAGAATATGCACCTGATGATGATTATAAGAAAATTCTAAAAATAAAAGATGTTGATGATCCAAAACCAAAATCAAATGAAATTGTGTTAAAACTAAAATCAGCTGCTCTAAATTATAACGATCTTTGGGGATTGAGGGGTGTACCTATACCTGTTCCACTACCTCATATTTCAGGTTCTGATGCAGCAGGTGAAGTTGTTGCAGTAGGAGAAGATATTCAAAATTTTAAAGTTGGTGACAGAGTTGTTTCACATTCTAATTTAGCATGCAGAACATGTGTTATGTGTACATCTGGAAGAGAATTTGATTGTGCAAAAAGACTAGTCTGGGGATTTCAGACAGGTCCTCTATGGGGCGCATTTGCAGAATTAGTTCATCTACCTGAAACAAATGTATCCAAAATTCCTGAAGGCATAAGCTTTGATGAAGCAGCTGCTGCCTCAATGACAATTCTAACTTCATGGCATATGCTAGTCGGTAGAGCAAAAATTACCCCAGGACAAACCGTTCTTATCATGGGTGGTGGTTCTGGTGTTGGAAGTTTTGGAATTCAAATTGCTAAACTTTACAATTGTACTGTTATTGCTACTGCAAGCAAAAATAAACTACAAAAATGTCTTGACCTTGGGGCAGATTATGCAGTTGATCATAGACAAGAAGATTGGCATAAAGAGGTAAGAAAAATTACAAAAGAGATTGCACAAAAAGAAGGAAAATCTCCAGGTATTGACTTAACCTTTGATCACATTGGTCAAACT
>CAWTZT010000093.1:0-2541 GCA_963919845.1 Thaumarchaeota archaeon CSP1-1 | reverse complement strand
TTTAATTTACTCTCATCATATCCCCCATCAAATTAGGTTAAGCTATTATAATTACAAAGTTACACTTTTCTAATGCAAAAAATCTTCACAGCCCTATATGAAACGCTTGATGAAGCAATTTCTACGTGTAAAGCAAAATACCTCTCCCTTTCAGGAGGCTTAGATAGTACCATTATAGCTTGTTATTTAAAAAATAAAAAAATCAATGGAATATCAGTTATTACAAAAGATTTTGTTGCAACTGATCTGACATACTGCCAATTAGTAGCAAAAAAATTTGAAATTCCATTAAATTTGATATCTATAGAAACTGAAGATTTGTTATCAGCAATAGAAGAAACTGTTAAAATATTAAAGATTTTCAATGATATAGAAATTAGAAATTCGGTTGTAATGTATTTGGTGTTAAGCGCCTTAAAAGAAAAAGGGGAAAGCAAGGTAATTACTGGAGATGGTGCAGACGAGTTGTTTGCAGGATATAATTTTTTTTTAAAAAAGAATGAAAAACAATTAGAAAATGATCTAAAGCGAATTTGGTCTTTAATGCATTTTCCAATAAAAAAAATTGGAGAATCATTGGGCATTTCTGTGGAATCACCATTTTTAATGGAAAATATGGTTAAGTTTGCAAAATCAATACCGGTAAATTTGAAAGTTAAAGAAGAAAACGGTGAAAAGTTTGGTAAATGGATATTACGTAAAGCATTTGAAAAAAAAATTCCTCAAACGATAGCTTGGAGAAAAAAATCTCCTATGCAAGATGGAGCAGGTACAACTGCATTGACAAATTTATTTGAAATCTTGATTCCAGACGATGTTTTTAAAAAAAGAGTTAAAGAATTACAAGAAACTGACAAGGTTCTCATTAAATCAAAAGAATCGCTTCATTATTATGATATTTATAAAAAATACTGTCTTCCACCTTACAAGTTACATTCTTCTTCAACCAAGTGTCCAAATTGTCAGTTTTCAGTGGAATCAAACACAAAGTTTTGTAGGATGTGCGGAAGCTATCCGATCTAATTATTTTTCTTCCATTTTCTTGGTTTTTTTATGAAAATTTTCCTGCAACCATCACAACAAAAGTAGTATTTTTTCCCGTCATGTTCATGAATTACAGCCAAGTTTTCGTCTAATTCTATTCCGCATACTGGATCAACTGGCACATAAATTCACCTAAATTTTTTCTATATATCAGTATGTTTTGTTGCCTCGAAATTTATTATAAGCAACAATTTTTTGTGCAAAATACACACAAAACCAGTATTATAATAATAATTTAAAGCAAAAATGATGAATATAAAATGTAAAATCTGTGGAAGAGAATGTGACGGTTTTTTTAGAAGTTATTGTTCTTTTGAATGTCTAAATGATGCAATGAATAGAATGTCTCCGAATAATTCACTTGTAAATTAGTTAGAAAAATATTACAAAGATTGTCTGTTCGTTGTAAACATACTATAGAAAATACTAAATCATCAGTAAGAAAAAATTATGTCCATATCATTAAACGGTAACCATAGAGGGTCAATTTCGGTGATTGCCTTGGGGATGGTAGTATTTTTTGGAACCGCCTTACTTTTATCCGTCATTATAATTAATGCTGGTTTCATGGTTTCTGATGCTGAAAAACAAGTTGTGATAAAAGCAATGCGACAAGCAGATCAGCATCTCAAAATTGCTGGAAAAATTACTGGAATTACGAATGTTCAATCTAATGAGATGACTGCGATAGCAATACCTGCAAGAACTGCTTCAGGAGGTCCTGTTACTGTTAATCCACAATTTGTTGATGTGGCATTTCAATTAAATCAATTCAATAACAATCAAGTATTTTATAACAACATCTATTCAGGAAATTTGCATAAAAGTTCTGAAAATTCATTGGTTAATGCTCTCGCGGAAGCTAAACTACAAGGTATTATTGATTTTGATCCTAATGTAGATAATCAAGGACCTACTAATACCACCGCCTTTGTTTATTGGATTATTAATCAAAATTTTGATCAAAATATAGATTCAAATGAATTAGCATCATTAGTAGTAGTTTATGCAGAAAAAGATAGACCCATAACAGGAGAACAAATTCTTATTCAGGCCAATTTAGAAGGAGGATATATTTTAAAATTAAACCGTGAAATTCCTGACATCTCAAGCTCCATTATAAATTTTGGAGGAAAACTAAAAGATTTGAGTGATTAAAAATAAAATTTTATGACGAAGTCAGTTTTTGTATCAAATATGTTTTGGTGTGATTATAATGGTTTTTTATAGCTACACTAGTATCATGTAGTCTATTTTTCCTCAAATCTCAAAGTAATTTAGCGAAATTGGAACAGATTCCCTTAGTGATCTGCTGTGTCATTTACTTCTAAAATATAATCACACTTGTATCCAATCTTGTCATGATGTTTTTTAATAGATTCTTTGTCAGGAGCATCCAAAAAGCAATACATCTTATCCTCATCTTCACTGTAAATTACGTTGAGGACTGAAACGCCAAATTCATCTTTGGGCTCATTTGTTGCTTTTTTTAGGTCT
>CAWTZT010000092.1:0-24894 GCA_963919845.1 Thaumarchaeota archaeon CSP1-1 | reverse complement strand
TTACAATCTAGTTACAAAGCGTGCTTATGCATACGAAGGCGCTAGAGTAGAATGGATTGATGGAAACATTGGTAGCAAACTCACAATGAAATATCCAGGAATTTATCTAATGGGAGAACGAGCATATGGTGAAACACTTTCCATTGCTTTTGCAGGAAAGAATCAACATCAAGATACAGGTGCTAAGATGGTACATCTTGCTCCAAACACGACATCTAAAACTACATCAAAATCTGTTAGTCGTCTTAATGGTAGATCAACATACAGGGGTTTACTTACCGTTGCAAAAGGAGCAACCAATGTTAAAGCAACAGTAAGATGTGATGCCCTACTTTTAGATGATACATCAAAAACAGATACCTATCCTTACATGGAGATAAACCAAGAAGATGCTACAATTACTCATGAAGCAACTGTAGGAAAAATCGGTGACGAACAAATATTCTATCTGATGACTAGGGGCTTTTCAGAAGAGGAGGCATTGGGTTTAATCGTAAATGGATTCATGGAACCTTTTACCAAAGAGCTTCCAATGGAGTATGCCGTAGAACTCAACAGACTCATTAAACTTGAGATGGACGACTCAGTCGGTTAACCACAGGTTTCAAGTTATGATAAACGATGCAAAAACTTGCTTTATCTACAATTGGTTCAAGCCATATTGATGAAATTTCTTCATCAAGAAACGAACCTCAATGGTTAAAAGAATATAGGAAAAATTCGTTAAGCATATACCAAGAACTTCCTAACGAAACCTCCCCACTTTATAACAAATACACTGATGCAAAACGAATGAATCATGAACAGGTTTCACTTGCCATAGATTCAGACAAATCTGTTCCAGACTTTCTAAAGAATAGACTAAACGAACTCTCAAATGAAACATGCATTGTACAGATTGGATCAAATATTCACACAATAAACATATCTGATGAGCTTAAATCAAAAGGCCTAGTCATTTCTTCAATAGATGACGCGCTAAAAAATTATGGAGAAATTATTCAAAAAACATTAGAATCAACAAATTCTAAAGAAGATAAATTCACTGCACTAAACAACGCAGCTTTTAATTCTGGAATTTTTATCTATATTCCAAGAAATTTAATATTAGAAAAACCCATTCACCTAATATCTTCTCTTTCTATAGATGGTACCTCTACAATATCCCGTAACATAATTGTTACAGAAGAAAGCAGTAAAGCTGGCATTGTTCAAGAATTGTATGCACCCAAAACACAAGGCCAACAAGCTTACCTAGAATTGTTGAACGTTAGTGTGGGACAGAACAGCCAACTAGACGGAACTACTTTGCAAATGATGGAACAGAGTGCTGTTAACTTTTCTACTAGAAAATCAATTATTGATCAAGACGGTAAAGTAAACTGGTATCTAGGATTGTTTGGTGCTATGCTATCAAGGTACAGAATTGAATACTATCTTAATGGAACAGGGGCATCCGTAAATGATACTGAAGTGATCTTTGGAAATAATGAGCAATCCTTTGACATATTCTCCAAAGTGACTCATGAAAAGCCTTCTACTGAAGGAAAAGTTATAGAAAAATCAATTCTTAAGGATAATTCAAAATCATTATTCAAAGGCATGATTAGAATAAATGAAAAAGCAAGCAAATCCAATTCATTTCTTTCTGGCCGTTCAATATTGTTAGATAAAGGCGCAAAGTCTGAAGCAATTCCAGGTCTTGAGATATTTACTAATGATGTCAAGGCAACTCACTCTTCATCTGTTGCACAAATTGATGAAGAACAAATTTTTTATCTTCAAACAAGGTGTCTTAGCCGAAAAGAAGCAGAACGAATCATTATAGAGGGATTTTTAGAACCTCTTTCTAGAAAGATGTCAACTCAGGTTAGAGCATGGATAGCATATCTCATAGAGTCAAAATGGGAAGGAAAAAAATTGGCAATAAATACTGATGAACAACTCAAGGCAATCGTCGAAGTAGAAGAAACTAGATACAATGAAAATGCCGAAATTGAACAACACTACAAGTATAGGTGAATTAATTGGGAGATTGGGTTAAGGCCTGTAAGAAAGATGAGGTCGCAAGTGGTGAATTATTTAGTTTTGATCACAACGAAAAAAAAATTCTTCTTGCAAATCTAGATGGAAAACTTTATGCAACTGATAGGATTTGTACTCATGAAGAAGCTGATCTTTCAACAGGTATGTTAAGCGAAGAAGGAGTTCGTTGTCCATTACATCTCTCTGTTTTTAATTTACAAACTGGTGAACCACAAAATCCTCCTGCAGAAAATGCATTAAAAACTTATAATATTAAAATTAATGAAAACGAGGTTTATGTAGAGGTTTAAATTTGCAGAGTACTGAAATATCTTTAGAGAATGTAAGAAAAGATTTTCCAATTTTACAGCGTAAAGTTCGTGACAATAAACCCTTGGTATATCTTGATAATGCATCAACAACCCAAAAACCAAGACAGGTCATTGATGCCATAACAAATTACTATAACAATTACAATGCCAATATCCACAGATCAGTTTATTCGATAGCCGAAGAAGCTACTGCAGCTTTTGAGAAAACAAGAGATAAAGTTGCTGAATTTTTAAATATAAAAAAGCGTGAAGAAATTATTTTTGTTAGAGGAACCACAGAAGCAATAAATCTAGTAGCATACTCTTGGGGACGAAAAAACATCGAAAAAGGAGATATCATCGTATTGACTGAATACGAACATCATAGCAATATTGTTCCATGGCAACTTTTAGCTGCCGAAAAAGGAGCTAAATTAGAATACATAGGAATTGATGATAATGGCGAATTGATTTTGGATCAGCTTGACAAGTTTCTTGCAACGGGAAAAGTCAAGCTTGTTACTTTTAGTTTAATGTCAAATGTTCTAGGAACAATTAGTGACTTTGAAACCATTATATCAAAATGCAAACAGGCAGGAGTAAAAACACTAGTTGATGCTGCCCAAGCAGTACCTCACATGAAAGTTGACATTGAAAAATTAGGATGTGATTTTTTTGGATTTTCAGCTCATAAAATGTTAGGACCCACAGGAATAGGAGTTTTGTGGGTAAGAAAAGAAATTCTCGAAAAAATGGATCCATTTCATGGTGGTGGAGACATGATAAGAGAAGTGCACAAATATGAAACAACATGGAATGATTTGCCCTACAAATTTGAAGCAGGTACACCAAACATTGCAGATGTGATTGGTTTTGGCACAGCAATCGACTATCTTTCAAACATTGGAATGGATAAAGTTCGACAACATGAAATTGAACTAACAAAATATGCATTGGAAAAATTGGGTAAAGTTAAAGGAATTATAATTTATGGACCACAAAATATTTCAAAACGTGGGGGAGTAATCTCATTTAATTTTGCCAATGTTCATCCACACGATGTCGCACAAATAATTGATCAGGAAGGAATTGCAGTTAGATCTGGTCATCACTGTGCCCAAGTTTTAATGGAAAGACTAGATGTAGCTGCCACTAATCGTGCAAGTTTTTACATCTATAACACAAAAGATGACGTTGACAAACTTGTAAAATCATTAGAGAAAGTCTCGGAATTGTTCAAGTTATGAGTGATCCACTCTTTTACGAAATGATTATTGATGAGGCAAACAAAGCTGAACAAAACAGAGGATCTCTAGAAAATCCAGACGTTTCTCAACACGATGCAAATCCAATGTGTGGAGATGATCTAACTCTGCAAATTAAATTTAAAGATAATTCTATCAGTGATATTAAATGGACTGGAAAAGGATGTACTGTATGCACCGCATGTACGGGAATTCTATTAGAATTGGTTAAAGGGAAAAGTATTGATTTTGTAAAAAACTTCAAAAAAGAAGATATTCTGTCAGAATTAGGTTTGGAACATTTGATTACACAAAGTCCTGTCAGAATAAAATGTGCTCTATTATCACTAAAGGTACTCAAATATGCTTTGTATTCATATCTAGCAAAGCACTTGAAAGATAAGGTTGATGTAGATAAATTAAAAGAAGAGGCTGCAAGCCTCTACTAATATGGTTGATTTTTCGCCTTCTACTAATATGGTTGATTTTTCGCCTTCTACTCCTATACAAATTCAAATACGAAAAATAATTTATGAAAAATTCAATGACACTGAACTCCGTTTTAATAATGATAAAATTTTTGAGATAATCAAAAAGAATGAGGATGTAGATAGAAATTGGACAATAGATAACATGGAATCGTATTTTAAAGAAATTTGTGATCAACGTTTAGTAAGAAACATTGCTCAGAATTTTACTACACAATGGTTCAAGCTATTTGATACTGTAGAAAAATTTCAATGCAAGTCATGTAACAAAGAAATATTTTTGGGAAAATCAGAAGAAAGGATCTGCCCTAATCCTGAATGTAAAGCATCTATTTAGCTTTAAACCTTTTTGCAGCTTCTTCTAATGATTCAATCATGGGAAGTTTTTCGCCAGTTAAATACAAAACAAGAGCACCACCAGCGGTACTAATATGGTTAATTTTATCTGCCAAACCATATTTTTTCAAAGCTGATGTTAGATGACCTCCACTAACTATTGTAGTAGCCATGGAAGTTGAAACTGCTTCAAGAATTGCTTTGGTACCAAAACTAAATTGTTCTTTTTCAAAATAACCTGGAGGTCCACTAATGAATACTGTTCCTGCTCCGGAAATTAATTTTTTATAATGTTCTACTGTGTTTGGTCCTAAATCATAGATTGTATCTTCTTTTCCCAAATCTCGAACATCAATTTCTACTCTTTCCCCATCCTTATTTACAGCAACATCAACAGGTGTTGAAAAAACATCTGGATATTCACCAATGAGTTCATGAGCCTTTGCTACAATTTCTTCCTCTCTTTTTAGCCCTAAAGGTGATCTGATCCTACCCTGTGCTCGCATAAACACATTGCCAATAAGTCCTGAAAGTAACACATTATCTGCTCTTCCTTTTTTAATTAGCATTCTAATGGCTTCAAGCCTATCTGATACTTTTGAACCTCCAAGAACTATTACATGAGGTGCCTTGGCAACTGTCATGATTTCGTCTAGATTTTTTACTTCCCGTTCAAGTATCTTACCAGCACAAGCAGGTAAAACATGAGGAAATCCTACTAGAGAAGGATGGGATCTATGTGCGCTAGGAAAGGAATCTAATACACAAAGATTAAACAATTTTGAAAGTCGTTGCACCATAATCGTTTTTGATGCAGCCTCAGGCGAAAATTCGTAATTTTCTTCTGCGCATAATCTTAGGTTATCAAGTAAGAGAACATCACCATCTTTCATATTTTTAATTTCATTTTGAGCTGAGGGACCTATCACATCTTGAACATACTTTATTTTACGATTCAAAAATTTTTCAAGAACTTCTGCGTGTTTTTCCATTCCAGTATAGTCCTTATTACCAACACGACCTTGATGAGAAGCTACTACTATTTTTGCATCTTTTATTGCGTTAATTGTTTCTGTAGCCTCTTCGATTCTTTTTGTTCCTGAGATTTCCATAGTTTCAGGATTAATTGGACAGTTCATATCAACTCGAAGAAAAATAGTTTTTCCTTTTAATTCAAAATCATCTAGAGTTAACAGCCTCATGCCATTCCTTTTTTTTGCCCTGTTAAAATCTTTGAGCCGATCTGATTTCTATTTTTTAATTTTAGATTGTCATTTTAGATTTAGTAATGAAAAATGTTAGATTAAACATCTATTTTATTTATACATCCTAACAAGATTCATAATAATTAAAAATGATACTAATGAGGGTTACATAATTGCAAAAATTCCTATTTGATATTCGTTCTAGACCTTTTGTTCTTATCGGATTGGCATTTGTTTTAGTAACGCTCTTAGTTTATTGGGGAATAACCCAAGATTTTGATGAATCTGTTAGTCAGTATTTCCAATCAATTGCGGGAAATATCACATTGGACTTTGTTATGCAGTCAATCACTGAGGCTGGAGATGTACGTATCATGCTAGTTTTCTCAATTGTTCTTTTAATTGTGAAAAAGACTAGAAGAATTGGGTTAGCCCTAATGATATTGTTAGTTATGGCTACTTTGCTTACTGTATACGTCAAATGTGGAGTAGATAGTGATAGACCAAGTTTGGATTACACGGGAACTCAATTTTTTATTGAGCTTGAAGGAACTCCGTTTGAAATTAAGCCTAATGAAGATACCTTTGCGCTATTTTGTGAAGGGGGCGTTAATGCATCATATCCATCCGGACATGCTGCAAGAGCTATGGTATTTGGAATAATTCTAGGATATGCCCTTTCTCAAAGATTTCCTAGAGCTTGTTATCTGTTATTGTTGTACCCATTATTGATGTCAATTAGTCGTGTCTACGTTTTACAACATTTCCCAATGGATGTCATAGGGGGCGCAATACTAGGTGCCCTATTAGCAGGAGTCATTGGCAAAAAAATAAAGCTCTTCAAGATCTACGAAAATTCAAAAACCTAACTCTTCGAAAACTTTGGAACTGATTAAAACAATCGCATAATGATTGCTGTCATGGTTATACGTCCAATATCTAATATCTCGTTCTTGTTTGGTTTGCCGCAAACCCATGTTAATGCCTGTAGTAACAATATACCCAATTCTTTTAGCTGTTTTGCTTTCCTTTGGCATCAAAACCTTGAACCCATTTTTTTGGTTTGAAAATCCCATTTTTACAATCTCTTCAACTGCATCGGACGCATCTTTTTCATCCTTGGCATCAAAGGTTTTAGCAATTGGAATTTTTGAGGGATGAAACTCCATTTTACACGTAAATATCCTTCAAATTAACTAATATTTCTTCAGACTCAAAAATCGTAATTTAATCTAAAAATTTAAGTTAAAATTCTTTACCGGAAAGTCAAATGATGATTATACGAATAACTTATCCTACAATAGAATGGAACATTACCCATGGCATCCCTTCAGAGACGCATAGAATCTTCCCGTGATCAGTTAGTAGATGTTTCAAGTGTTTTAACTCAAAGACTAGCTCAACAAGAAAGCTTGCAACGACTCATCGTAGCCGCAGAAGAACGACTAAACCGCGAAAAAGAGGCAAAAGAGCAAATACAACAAGAACTCGAATATGCAACATCTAAAGAAGAAAAACAACACGCTCAAGATAGGCTACGATCAATTTCAGATAGAATTAACGAACTCATTGAAGAATTAAAACAAAGGAACAAGATGACTAAAAAGGTCACTTCTGCAATAGAAGATTATCAAAAATCAAAATCCCGTATTTCAACAAAAATTCATCATCAGACTCGCTCAAAACATACTTTGCAAAAATTAATTAAAAAAAGATCTAAACCGAAAAAAATTAAGGCTAAAAGATCTAAAACAAAAAAAATTAAGACTAAAATAAGATCTAAAACAAAAAAAATTAAGGCTAAAATTAAAACAAAAAGAAAAACTTCAAAAAAAATTCAACCAAAAAATAAAAAGAGAACAAAAAAAGCAAAACAAAAGAAAAGATCTAAATCTAGAAGAAGAAAGTAATTTCTAGATTATATCTTCGAAAACAGAAACTCAGATTTATTTGGAAATGACTTCTAACTGACCAAATTTTCCCTTCGTAACGGAGACTTCTCCTTTGAAGGTGTTAGTATAGCCATTTGTGATCTTTATTTTGGAACCATTTTCTATTGTGGATATGTCATCTCCCCAAAGTGTTAATTTTATTTCCCCAGCTTCATCAACTATGTATGCATCGCATACATCTATTGTTCCACCATCTTTTTTGTTAACAGTTCTTGTTTCGCCTTTTCTTTCCACAGTTCCTTCAATGTTTATGTCGCTTCTCATGTTTTTTGCTTCTTCGGTTGTAACCATAAATTGCATTCTTTGGAGCCTAATTATAAAGCTTTTTTTAACATAGATGTTCCGCAAAAGTTGCAGGGGTATCGAAGCCCGGTCAACCGAGAAGGACTCAAGATTTTGACAATAGGAAATCCTTTCCTTTAGGGGTTCGTGGGTTCAAATCCCACCTCCTGCACCTTTAATAAAAATTAATTTTCAGAAAAAATTGCAATCTAGAAAAATAACAATACCAAATTTCTAAGCATCAATTAATTTTACAATACTAACAGAATGCCTTGAAATTTCTTCATGAAGTTTTGCAGGTGGTTCTTCTTTGAAAGTTAGATTGCATCGAAAACATTTCCACACTTCAGAAGACACAAATGAATTACAGCATTTTTCCATATAAAGATATTGAACAAACTAATCCATTTTTTTGAATTACTCGATCATTAAGTGAAAATCTTGAAATTTTTTTATCTTCTTACCATTTTTAACATTTTTTTCAGGAACAAATAAGATTTAGATGCATAGCTGATGATGTTCATAAGAGAAAATGGTAGATTTCTTTGAAATTCTAGGAGAATTATCCTATCTTGGAATTTTTCTGATAATGATTGCTGTAAATGCTGCACCTCTCTTAATGCCACCGTCTTGGATTATTCTTTCATCATTTTATGCAGTTGATCCTTCACTAAATCCAATTGTTCTTGCTTTAGTTGGTGCAACTGGGGCTACCATTGGGAGATTTATTCTAAAACGAATTAGCCATCTTTTTCGACGTTTTGTTGGAGAGTCACAAAAATCTAATCTTGATATCATTGGAAATTTTCTTAATCGTCGCAAGTATGGATACGCTTTAACATCATTTCTTTTTGCTGCTACACCGCTACCAAGCAACATGCTTTTCGTAGCTTACGGACTAATGCGAGCTAAGAGTATTGGTCTTTACATTGGTTTTTGGATTGGAAGGGTCATAGCTTATTACATAATGATCTCAATTAGTCACGTTGTCTTAGTTCCATTTATCCAATTATTTGAAGATCGTTTTGTGGGAATTTTAATTGCTGATGCTATAGGAATTGGAGTAGTGATATTTTTCACTTTTATTGATTGGGGTACATTGATAACTAAAAGGAAATTCAAGCTAATAAGGCCTAATATTTGGAGGTTCTAAGTTGGAAGTTTTACCAGAAATTTATGAACATGTAAAAAAACGAATGAAAAAAAATAATCCTGCACATGACTTTGAACATGTATTAAGAGTTTGTCAAAATGCAGAAAACTTATGTATTAAAGAAAAAGCAAACAAAAAACTGGTATTATATGCTGCGCTCTTACACGACATTGTTTCCTATCCTAAAAACCATAAAAAATCAAAATCTTCTTCTACAAAAAGCTCATTGGAAACAAAAAAAATTCTACAAAAATTTTCATTTCCAGATGATGAAATAAAAATTATAACGGATGCAATTTCTAGTCATAGTTTTTCAAAAAATAAAAAAGTAAAAACTCTTGAAGGAAAAATTTTACAAGATGCTGACAGGCTTGATGCTATAGGTGCTATTGGAATTGCAAGAACTTTTGCAGTGGGTGGTTCTGAAAATCGTTCATTTTATAATAAACTTGATCCATTTTGTAATAAAAGAAAACCTGATGATAAAAGCTGGACTCTGGATCATTTTTTCAAAAAACTCTTGTTAATCGAAAATAAAATGAACACAAGTTCAGGCAAAAACGAAGCAAAACTTAGAACAAAAATTCTTAGAAATTTCCTATCTGACCTCAAAAGGGAAATTTAGCCATAGTCTACATACCTGTCATATCTTATTTCAATCTCTCGATTTTTACCCTCCTTAATCCTATTCCTCTCCTCATTTTGTCTCCTTTGGATATATTTTCCAATTTCAGAAAATTCCTCTGATTGTGGAAGTGATTCAAAGATTGGTTTTAACAAGTTATAATATTCAATTACCTTATTTCGAAATTCTTCTCTTGTTGGTCTTTTGATTCCACCTAGTCTAAACCACATTACTGCCCAACTTGCGCCTACAACATGTGGCAATAAATCAAAAGCGCGTTCTATCTCAAATCTCTGTTCATCCTTCATATGTTATTCCTGAAGAATTTTTGCAGCAGATTTTGCAAAGTAGGTAACAATCATATCCGCACCTGCCCTTTTAATTGAATAAAGAATTTCAGAGATAATTTCATTTTCTTGAACCCAACCCTGTTGAGAAGCTGCTTTTACCAGCGAATATTCTCCAGATACACTATATGCTGAGATGGGAACATTGAATTTTCTTTTTGCTTCTGAAATTATATCAAGATAAGCTAAAGCAGGTTTTATCATTACAATGTCAACTCCTTCATTGACATCCATTTCTACTTCTCGCATTGCCTCTCTAGAATTGCTAAAAGGTACTTGGTATGTTCTTCTATCCCCAAATTT
The DNA here is from genome assembly GCA_963919845.1 of Thaumarchaeota archaeon CSP1-1. Classification (GTDB taxonomy): domain Archaea; phylum Thermoproteota; class Nitrososphaeria; order Nitrososphaerales; family Nitrosopumilaceae; genus CSP1-1. The sequence goes on along the minus strand of CAWTZT010000092.1, from coordinate 14,623 downwards.
TGGGGCACAGTCTGCAGCATCTCTAAATGGAGAATAAAATGATGATCTATGTTTTGCAGAGTGTGACATTATAGCAACATCAGAAAAACCCGCATCATCTAATCCTTGTCGGATTGCAAGAACCTGTCCATCCATCATTGCTGACGGCGAAACAACATCGACTCCAACTTTTGCTTGGCTTGTGGCAATTTTCGCTAAAATTTCAATGCTGGAATCATTATCAATTTTGTTTTCCTTAACTAATCCACAATGACCTGAAGAAGTGTATTGACATAGACAAACATCTGCCATGATCGCAATCTTCTCACCAAAATTTTTCCTTATCTCTTGAATAGCTCTCTGCACAATTCCTTTCTCATCAAAAGCTGATGAACCAAGATCGTCTTTTGCTTTGGGAATTCCAAACAACATGATTGCAGGAATGCCCAAATCAATTATTGATTCGATTTCTGGATTGATTCCATCTAAAGGAAATCTTTGCATTCCAGGCATGGATTCAACAGGAATAGGATTTTTCAAATCCTCCTGAACAAAAACTGGACAAATCAAGTCCTTTGGAGAAAGTCTGGTCTCTTGTACTAATTCTCTCAACTTTTCATTTTTTCTGAGTCTACGTAGACGTCTATTAGGAAAAGATGACATGCCAAAAATACATTTTTTTCTTATATAATCTTAGGCTGCCGATTTACTGTTCTTTTTTGTTATAATCAAAAAGTTTGCTTGCAGCTTTTAACAAATCAGGATTGCCATCTTCAGAGGCTTTTCTAAGATTATTCATAGGTGGCGAAACAATACTCTCTACAATTGCCTTACTGAGATCATCAATAATTTTAACACGTTTTTCATCAGTTTCACCTAACATCTGTAATGCCTTTTGCAATTCTCTTACTCTTAACGAATCAATATTTTTGAACACATCTTTCACAAGGGGCTCTGCGTCTAATCTTTTCATTGATGCTTCAACTATTGGTAATTCTTCATTAATTATATTTTGAGCTGTTGATGCCTTTCCTATCCTCGTTCTCATATTCTTATCTACCATTTCTGCAATTTGGTCTAGGTTCATTAATTTAATTCCAGCAATTGTTGCTACTTTTTCATCAACTGTTCTGGGATTTGATAAATCTAAAATCATTTTTCCCATTGGATTTTCTTTCATAGCATTTAAAATTCTATCAAATGTAACAAGAAAATATGGTGCTGAAGTGGCGACAAATATCACATCATATTTAGCAAATCCAGAAATAACTTCTTCAAATCTTAGAGGGGTGCCACCTACTGTTTCTGCAAAAGCTTTTGATCTTTCTAGTGTTCTACTTGAAACAAAAAATTTGTATTTTCTTTTTTTGAGGGATTTCGCTACAAGGGTAGCAGATTCACCTGTTCCAATTAACAAAATTTCTTTAGATTTTAGATCATCAACATTTTCTTCAGCAAGCTTTACCGACATAGAGCCAATCGAGACTCCTCCTTTGCTAATGCCTGTTGAATTTCTTACTCTTGTTCCAATTCGAATTGCTTTATCAAAGAGTGTGTTTAGGTGTTGACCTGATAATTTTTTTCCTCTTGCGGCTGCAATGGACTCTTTAATCTGTCCAAGTATTTGTTCTTCTCCAACAACCATAGAATCTAATCCTGAGGTTAACTTTAACAAATGGTGATAAACATCTGTGTTTTCACTTAATTCCAAATTTTCTTTAAATGCACTTTCTTCCAGACCAGAAATTGACGCCCAAGTTTTTTTAATTTTATTAATATCGAAATCTTTTGCTGCACCAAATAATTCTACTCTATTACATGTTTGAAGAATTACAAACTCTGATAAACCAGAATGTTTTTTGAAGCGTTCATAAGCTTCATCAAGATCCTTGAATGTAAACCTCTCTAACACATGAATAGGAGAATTTCGAAATGTTACCCTTGCATTAATAATATTTTTGTTCAATCCCACTCCTTAAGCATCATCATTGCCCGATCTTGTGCTTTTTTTAGCTTTTCATCTTTTATTAACTGTTTAATCTTCGAATCTTTCAAAACAGAATATAGAAACTTCTTTCGTTCATTTTGAGTTGGTATATTTTTTTTTGCTGCGTTTCGTGCAATCTGTTGCAGTTTGATTTGATAAATGTCTTCTTTTTTTATAATTTTCTTGAAGACCTTTTCTGCCTGGTTTTTTATTTTTCTTGACATTATTGGACTTCTACCTTTTGTTGAAATTGCAATTTGTACTGCATCTTGTATGTTGATGACAGAGGGATGAGAAAAATCGCTAACTTCAGGATCATCTGAAGCATAAACATAGCATTTCATTTTTTTTGCTTTTTGCACAATTTTTCTATTAAGTTCTTTATCATCTGTTGTTGCCATTACAAGAAATGGTTTGTAATTTCCAAGAAATGAAGCATTTTTTAGTTTGACTTTTTTGAATTCAATTTTATTTTTTTTAATGTAATGTGATAACTGTGGATTAATTTTGTCACTTATTACAAGAATTCTACAATCCTGTGTAAGAAGCGAATTGATTTTTTTGAGACCTTCTGCTCCTCCCCCTACTACTATTACCAAGTTTCCTTTCAGGTTAAGATCTACTATCAACGATTTGGCACCTTTGAAATTCTATTTATAGATTCAACAAATCTAGCTACATTTTTAATTGCAATGAAAATTTCATTGGTATTGGTCACTTCTATGGATAACTTAGACAAAGAAATTCTAAATGAAATTCAATGGACCTTTCCATTAGTATCTCAACCATATCACGAAATTGCAAAAAAATTCAATGTCTCTGTAGAGGAAATTAAAAAACATCTAATTAATCTAAAACAATCTGGAGTACTCCGTCAATTAAGTGCAATATTTGACACTCGCCGATTAGGATACAAAAGTGCTCTAATAGCAATGGAAATAGAACCAGACAAATTAGATTTTATAGCATCACAAATTAATCGTCATCCTGGTGTAAGTCACAATTATGAACGCAATCATCAGTTTAACTTGTGGTTTACTTTGGCAGTGCCCCCTGGCTCTGATTTAAAATCTGAAGTAGACAAATTCTTAAAACTAGATGGAATAAAGAAGTTTAGATTACTTCCCACAATTCAGCTTTTCAAAATTGGAGTAAAACTTGATATAGTTGACGAAAAAAAACACGAAGTAAAACCAACTGAAGAAAAGAAAAAAATTCAAAATGTAAAATTTGTTCCAACAGAAGAGGACAAGGAGTTTATTCGAGAGCTACAAAAAGATTTAGAGATTGTAGATAAACCATTTTTGAAAGCATCACAAAAGCTTGGAATGACTGAAGACCAATTATTTGACAAGCTAAAACATTATGAAAATATTGGAGTAATGAGAAGATATGCTGCAATTTTAAGACATAGGGATTTAGGTTTTATTGCAAACGGAATGATTGTCTGGAAGGTTCCAGAAGAACAAATTTCTAAAGTTGGCGAAAAGCTTGGTGCCTTTCCACAAATTACTCATTGCTATCAACGACCAGTGTATAAGGACTGGCCATACAATGTTTTTTCAATGATTCACTGCAAATCTGAAGAAGAAGCAAAAAACATGGCAAAACAGATTCAAAAAGAAGTCCATGTGGATGAATACAAAATTCTTTTTAGCGCAAGGGAATTCAAAAAGACACGTGTAGAATATTTCGTTGAAAACGAATTCAAATTAGAAGAAAAGATTCCTGCATAAATTTTTTAGAAAATTTACAACCTATTAAAATGCCATTATCAAAATTACAAATGTAAAAATAACTGTAGAACCTACTCCTAGCCCAAAAATAATTTGACCGCCATTCATGCCATTTGTGGAGTTGCTTTTAGCTCATATGAAGGCCAAGTATTGTAAATATCTTGAATCTCCTTCATGTCTGAATTATTGATGTAATTTCCGTCAGACATTTCAGCAAAATTTTCAATTTCTTCTATACTAACCACTGTAGGTAATACTGAAGAGACTGCCTTTTTTGATAAAATGAATTTAATGGCCAACTCTGTAATGTTTAGACCGTTTCTTTGAGCAATTGGCTTTAACTGTTCAACTTTTTTTAGTGCAGATTTAATCCATTCTCCTTTACGTACGGAACGATGATCTTTTTCATCGATTTTGGTTTTTTCGTTGACTTTGCCTGTGAGAATCCCAGAGGCATCTGGTACACGCACAAAAATACCAACATTTTTCTTTTCTGCTTGCTCCATCAGTGTATTTCCTGGTGTCTGTTCAAGAATGTTATACACAGTTTGAATAGCAGAAATATTTTTTCGATCCATCGCTTCTAGTCCTTCTTGTTTCCAACCAATTGCAGGTCCCAAGGCTATTTGGATAGTTTTGACTTTGCCTTCTGATATTTTTTTATTCAATGTATCAAAAATTGTGTCATCACGTATGTGTTGTAATTTAGGATTGTGTAAACCATAAACATCTACGTAATCAGTTTGTAATCTTTCTAAACTTCTCTTTAGAGAATAATCTGTAAATTCTGGATCAAATTTTTGTGGAAGCTCTTTGTGTCCTATTTGGTCTACGTTCTCAAAATCATACCCATATTTTGTTGAAATTACAATTTCATCTCGCATATCTTTGAAAACTTCTCCAATTAGCCGTTCACTTTTTCCTTTTCCATACATATCTCCAGTTTCAAAAAAATTAATTCCTATATCGTAAGCTTTCTTTAACATACGTTTGGCTTCGTCTTCTTGAATATCTTTTCCCCACCAATTCATTGCAATGGTCCAAGCGCCAAATCCTATCTCAGAAACTTTAATTCCACTTTTACCCAATGTTTTGTATTTCAATTTACTATCTCCTTGAACTGTTTAAGTTTAGATTCTAATTCTGAATCACTCAAAACTGCTTTTCCAAAATTTACATCTTCATTTATGTCTATCCAAGATTTGCAACCCTGATACTCTGATTTAATGGGAACTTCAAGTTCAGAAATCTTGGATATTTTTAAAAACACTGCCTTTATTGGTTTTTCAGGCATCCAATTCATCCTTGTTTTAACATAATCGTCACTCCAAATATGAAAAGAAGATAACGCACTGATTTTTTCTTCAGAATCTAAATCAACCTCGTGTAGAACTTCGGCATATGATGTTATTTTGTTATGACCATTTTTTGGTTGGTCTTTTTTTACTTCATCTAAATAATTTTGAAATTGTGGTTTAATCCCATCATTTCCCTGATGTTCGTATGTTGGAAAAAGAAAGAATTTTTTTGATTTTATTTTAAAACCAGAAGATGTTTCAAGTATTCCGCCCTTTCGTAAAATAATTGTCTGGTCTCCATTTTCTAAAGCTTTTACAACAGTTGCCCATTCTTTGAGTGCATCCATTATCCAAGGCTGGTAATAAGAGGAATAATATCCTTTTTCACACAGACTAGCATGGGTGTATCTACTTTAACAAAAGCTGAAACCTTAGATGCTCTCAACTCCATTATGAGATTTTGAAATGCATAAAGATCATCAGTTTCAAATGCAAGCATAAAGTCTTCATCAGCAATTCCAAACGAGTAAGTTGTGTTAAGAACTACTTGGGGGTATTTCTTTCCAACCTCAATATGCTCATTCATCATATCTTGTCTTTGTTGTACTGGTAGAAGATACCATTCTCTAGTTTTGGTAAAAGGGTAAACTATGGCATATTTTTTTGGTTCAATACCATCTACAAACGAAAGTGTTTTGCCAGTTTTTGCATAAATTGAAGGTCTTGTGCATGATAAATAGACATGAGATGGTGAAATATACTTGCCAAAAACCGTAAGGTAAAGTTTGGAAATCACCGACTGAATTTCTTCAATTGATTCAGAAGCAAACCAAAACAAAAAATCTGCATCATCACGAAGACCAAGTGTTGAATAAGACCTAAATTTAATTCCAGAATTTGCAATGATATTTTCTACCTCTTTTGCTGACTCTGCTTTTGCCAAGTCTGCCATCCATCTCCATTTTGGATCTATTTTGAAAAATGAGAAATTGAAAAAATATCTTCCTTCTACATCTGGGCTAGCTTCCATGCCATTTTCTCTAACCTATATGAATAAAAAAGTACTCCTTATTTCCAGTTAAAAATTTTTACAAATATTATTCTTATTATGTTTAGGCTGACACTTGACTTTTTGTTATCCATTCATAACCTTTTTCTTCTAATTCGGATGCTAATTTTGCATCTCCGCTTTTTAGAATTTTACCATCTGCAAATACATGAACAAAATCTAATTTGTCAAGAAAATTCAAGATCCTTGCATAGTGTGTAATGATAATTGTAGTAGAATCTTTTCCTGAAACATTACTAATTGCTTTTGCAACTATTTGTACTGCATCAATATCTAATCCTGAATCAGGTTCATCTAATATTGAAATTTTGGGTTTAAGAACTGCCATTTGTAAAACTTCAGAACGTTTCTTTTCTCCACCTGAAAAGCCTTCATTAAGATATCTAGCCAAAAAGTCATCCTTTAATCCAACTGAGTTAATATTTTTCTTCAAATAATTTTGAAATTCTCTAACAGTTATGAAAACTTCTCTCTCATCTCCTTGCAATGATTTGCTCAACGCGTTATATGAAGTTCTTAGAAAATGAGAATACCCAACACCTGAAACTTCTGTAGGATATTGAAATCCCAAAAACAATCCTTTCTTTGCACGTTCGTGTGCTTTGAGCTTCAAAATACTTTCTCCATCAAGTAAAATATCTCCTTGTGAAACTTCATACTTGGGATGTCCAAGTAACGTGTAAGCTAATGTACTTTTTCCAGAACCGTTTGGTCCCATAATTGCATGAACCTCTCCAGGACCAGTTTTCAAATTTACGCCTTTAAGAATTTCTTTTCCTTCGCGTTTGACATGCAAATCTTTGATTTCTAGGATTGCCATGCAAAACAATTCTTTTTTTGATATATAATAGAGACGAATTTTAGGCTCTCCTAACTGATATCATTCTAGATTTTTAGAATTATCTTTAATATTAAAAAGAAAAGGGGGGGGGGGTTTATTTTTTGGCAAGTGATGGTCTGAGTGTCACTCTTAATTTGTAGCAAGTTAGGATTTCTTTGCATCTGTTTCGTATTGTTACTTCCGTCACTCCAGCTACACTGGAAACATCTCTTTGAAGGACATTTTGACCCAGTAATATGGATGCGACATAAAGATATGCTGCAGCAATACCATTTGGGGCTTTTCCATCAGCAAGATTGCGGTCTTTTGTTTTTTCAGAAATTTCCAAAGCAAGTCTTTCAACTCGTACATCTGTGCCAGTTAGATTTGCAATTTTTGAGATGTACTTGTCCATTGTAATTACTGGTGCTGTTGAGTTTCCAAGCTCCATGACCATTGTTCTATAGTAGCGTGCTGCAAGTTTTGTTTTAGGCTTTAGATCTTTTGGGGAACAAAGTCCTCGACAAATTTCGTCAAGGGATCTAACTATCTCACATTGTTTGCAAGCCATGTATATTGTGGCTGCAGAAATACTTACAACAGATTTGCCTTTTACCTCAACTTTACCATCAAGACTTCTGTAAATCATAGATGCAGTTTCAAGCACATTTTTTGATAGAGCAAGGGTTTTGCATGTTTCTCCAATTTTGGCTAAAACAATTGAAAGCCTTCTCTCACGTGGAGTTGAAACTCTCACTCTTTGCTGCCACTTTCGTAGGTTGTGCATCTGATTTGCTACTTGAGAATTGATTGATTTTCCACTGAAGTCTTTAGTACCTATGGCAATTTCAGTTGTTATTCCCAAATCATGTTGGGAATAGGTAGTCTGACCTGTCGCTCTTGCTAATTTCATTTTTTCTTCAAGACTACTGCTTTTTGTTTCTGGACCACAGTCTGCCATTTGTTCTGCAACGATTACCCCGCATGCAGAACAAAATCTTTCACCATTCTGAATGTCATCTACTAGTGTTGATTCACATTCAGGACAGCTTTTTTCAATTTCTATAGTTCTCATCTTTTTTTTCTCCTGAATTTTTTGTATTTTTTTGCAGGAGAATCTGCTAGTGCAAAAACTTTCTTACCTGTGTATCTTGTAATGTTTTTTGTTAACGGAATTGCAGATGCATAAGGTTTTGCAACTGGACCAATCATTTCCGTAACTTTTGCAACTTTACCACTTTTTGTGTCAAAGAGTATCTGCCCTTCTTCAACTTTCTTTAAAAGTCGGACAATAACTCTGCCACTATTAGCTAAGTGCAATACTTCGCCTACCTCCTGCAATAGTCATCAAATTATCTTATTGTTTTCATAGACTTCTGTCAACTTTACTTTAGCTAAAAGCTAGAACAGATCTTATTTAGCCTGTTTTTTTCTTTTTACCACTAATCTTTCTGAAATTTTGTTAAGAATTTTTATCTTTGATGATTCTTTTGGTAAAACAATGTAACCGGATCTAACATAAGGTCTTTTTGGATATCTTACTTTTTCATCAGATTCTTTTAGGGTAAAGCCAGCTGTTTTTGCAGCTTCGATTAATTCTTTTAACGAAGGATCAAAAATGCATTTTTCTTTAGAAAGTTTTCTTCCTTTATTACGTGTAAGTGTTTTGTTAAAATAATCAAGCCAGATTACGACATGTTCGTAATCTTTCATTGTATCACTTTACAAGAATTGCATTAACTGTACCGACTTGTCCAGGCTTTGAAACTATTTTGCATTTGCCTTCTTCTGTTTCAACTATTGCGCCTTTTGTGATCACACCACGTCTTTGGTAATCATTGTTAGTTGAATTTTCTAAAACTCGTATAATTTTTGTTCTCTTTACTTTAGAATTTGGAATTGCCAAGTTAACGAAATCAATTGTTTTTAATGCTGTTTTTTTATTTTTGCCGCGTACATTTCTTGTAATTGTTACTTGTTTTCCAGTTAAAGCTTCATTTGGATATCTATCTATTTCATATTTTCTTCTAGTACGAAGTGGAATTCTTCTTCCTCCAGTTATCTTACTTGTTGCCAAATTCTCCATGGATTTTCTCACGCTAAGCGTTTACCCTACTCTAATTTATACAAAACGAAAATATTCCTTAAGATGATTCTAAAATATGCTAAAATGTAATTGGAATACTAATTTTAGGACGTAACTGCTTGGGGTGCTGGTGTGGATGTGTGAGCTGTTTTTCTAATCTTTTTGAATAGCTTTTGCCTAAGAGTTTCAGTATCACCTTGAATCCCAAAGTATTTTTGAAATTTTTCTGTGGTGTTATAGATTTTTAATCGCCCGACACTTTGTGATTTAATATAATCTAATTGCCTTAATTCTTTGAGATGAGTATAGACACCTGATCCCCTTATCTCTACAAGTTCTTTTGACGCAATCGGTTGATTGTATGCAATATATGAAAGAGTTTTTAGCGTAGCTCTTGGAAGAATTGGTTTTGAAGCGTATCGTCTAATTACTGAACTGTATTCAGGCTTTAGCTGAAAAACATAAGAACCATCTGGAAGGGTTACTATCTCAATTGCTTTAAAGGCAGATTTTGTTTTTTTCACTAAATTACTAACTAGATTAAGGGTCTTTGTCCTAGATTCTGTGCCAGAGGCCTTGATTAATTCCTCTATACTTAGAGGCCTTCCTGCTGAATATAGGGCAGATTCTAGCCTTGAAGTAGCCTCATCATCATTTTCTACCTTAGGCATGAATCAGACCTGACCTCATAAACTAATTAAAAGAATTCTTTCCAGAACTTTGATCAGGTTGTAAATTATCCTCTTTTAGGAAAGTAATTTTGATGTCATCTCCTATCTGTTCGAGGTCGACTTTTTGGTCTCGTGCCAGAAATAAAATAGCAAAAAAGCATCTAATAGCGTCAACATGATCAAGTTCAGAGATAATCTCTCGAAGAATGCCTGAACCACTAGGACGAATCTTATTGATCACTAATTCCTGGTATTTTCCTATTAGGCGCTCAAGTGAAATAAAATACTCTTTAAAATTAGGAACCTCAACAGGCTCAAAACTCATCTGTCTTCCTTTTCTAGAACGAGGATTAGCTATTGTGCCAATTAGATTCTCAAGTAATTCAAGAAGTTCATCTAATGTAACGGGATAAGTTGATTCATGTCTAAATGGCATGTTAATCATTTCAATATTTACATCACTTCTTTGACGAAGAGGTTCTTTCTCCATTGCAGCCTTTTGTAAAGCAAAGATACTTTCCACTTTCATTCTATGAATCAAGGATGCTGAGAGAGCTGCCATACCTGCTACACGTAGGTCTTTTTTTCCTGTTTGATTAAGAATTTTAATTAGCATTTCGAGAATCTGAATAATGTTAATCTCCCAAATATCCTTTTTAACAATAGAAGATGGATTAAACAAAATGTTTAATGGAGCTTGAGATATACTGAGTTTTGAATTTTCTTCTGGCACATCGGGGTAATTACATGATTCAATAATATCTAGGCGCTCTATTTTTTTGTCCTTGCCTGTCAACTCTTATATTATTAATAAAAAATCAATACGGCATTGAAAGCGGCAAGAATAGTAGAGCCAAATAAACCTCTTGAGATAACTGAATTAGAAAAACCTAAACCTACTGGTAACGAAGTAATTGTCAAAGTAAAAGCTGTTGGAGTCTGTCATAGTGATTTACACCTTTGGGAAGGTGGATATGATCTTGGCGATGGGAATTTTTTGAAGGTGACAGATAGAGGAGTGAAATATCCTGTTACTCCTGGGCATGAAATTGCTGGAACAGTGGATGAAATAGGCAGTGATGTAAAAGGAGTTTCTGTAGGTGATAATGTACTAGTTTATCCTTGGTTAGGTGAAGGTGAATGCCCTGCATGCAAAGCAGGCAATGAAAATCTTTGTGATGCACCAAAGTCAATTGGTCTTTTTCAAGATGGAGGATATGCAGAAAGCGTTAAAGTTCCTCATTACAAATATCTGGCAAAAATTGACGGACTTGATTTAGATGCGGCAACATCACTTGCATGTTCAGGTCTTACAGCATATACTGCTGTGAAAAAAGCAAATGTAAACTCTCCTGAATTTTTGGTGATAATTGGTGCTGGCGGTCTAGGTCTGATGGCCATACAACTTGCTAAAGCAATCACAAAGGCAAAAATCATCTGTATCGATAATGATGATAAAAAATTTGATACTGCAAAAAAAATGGGAGCTGATTATGTTGTTAATACAAATGTTGTTGGTTCTATTTCAACGGGGGGAGGAGGCGCAGTTGAAACAATAATTTCTATTTGTAATGGTAAAGGCGCAGATAGTGTTATTGATTTTGTTAATGCACCACAAACTGTAAAGACTGGACTTGCAGTTTTACGAAAAAGAGGAAATCTAGTCCTTGTTGGACTCTTTGGTGGCTCCATCGACTTGTCATTAGTAACAATTCCTCTAAAATCACTTACAATTCAGGGTGCATATACTGGAAATTATGATGATATGGTTGAATTGATCGAATTAGCAAAGAAAGGTGTGATAAAACCCGTAATATCAAAAAGATATTCTATTGATGAAGCAAATGAAGCACTTGAAAATCTTAAAGCACGAAAAATTATTGGTCGTGCAGTAATTAACCCCTAAAATTTTTCCAAGTAAATCAAGAGTGTTCATTTTGCACCACCATAATTAAATATAAAATTGAGCACATGTCGAATTATGTTAAAGCAGAAGGCTCCTGATTATCATTTAGCTTTTACTCATATGCAAAATTCTCAAAATATTACTGCATACAATCTTTTCACAGAACTAGCCTCACAATACAAGAAAATTGATTTACTGAAATCTGCACTTCTTTACGTTTTAGCAGGTGAATGCAGATTACGGCAAGGAAAAGACAATAGCGATGAAAGTGCAGAGGCAGGAAAATTGTTTTTGAATTTTGCTAAAAAAGAGAATAACTACAAAGTAAAAAGCGCTTATCTATGTGCTTCAAAATGTTTTCTAAAATCTGGAAATTACAATGATGCAAAAAAAGCCTTTGAAAGTTCTCTTAAACTCACTCCTCCTGATACAGAAATTGCCCGACCAATAGTAATAGTTGATGACAGTGAATCAGTAGTAATTAAATTACAAAATTACCTGAAAAAACTGGGATATAACAATACTACATCATTTGGAACTGGAAAAGATGCAATCAAAGAATGTAAAAAATTAATAAAAGACTCTCAACGCCCAATATTTTTACTTGATATGGGATTGCCTGATGTTGATGGAGATGTTGTTGCAAGTAAAATTTTGGATGAAAAACTTGATTCACAAATAATTCTTATTACAGCTGATGAAAAAACTACAAACCGTGCCAATAAAGCCATAAGTTCTGGAGTAACAGCTTTCATTCAAAAACCATTTACAATAAATGACCTAAAAGATGCCTTAGACACTGCTGAATCAGAATATTCTGGATTATAATAATTTCAGTACCGATTTACGTCATTATTATTCAGTTATAAGAAGACAAAACATGAAAAACTTGTGGCAAAACGATCTCGGTTTTTAATTCTTATTCCTAGTCTAGCTATAATTGTGGGAATTGCTTTTCTTATGATGTTACCAACTGAGTTAGAACATGAAACAGTTGAATTTTCAAGAGATTCAATAAAAATTGATGGTATCGAACTTACTGTGCAGGTTGCAGATACGGATCACCGTCGTGCAGATGGTCTGATGTTCCAAGAAGAGCTTCCTTATGATGAAGGAATGTTGTTTGTTTTTGATGATTCTAAAAAACGTTCATTTTGGATGAGTAATATGCAGTTTTCACTTGACATTATTTGGATTGATTCACAAGGAAACATAGTTCATATTGAAAAAAATGTTCCTCCTTGTAATAATACTGAGCCTAAAACATGTCCTCGTTATGATGGCGGGGGTAAAAATGCAAAATATATCTTGGAAGTTACTTCAGGGTTTGTAGATGAGTTTAAAATTACTGAAAATTCTAAACTAGAATTAACGCTCTAATTGTGAATAGCCTCCCAACAGCAACATTTTTCCCAAGTACAATTGTGGCATCTAGTTGATGATGCACTTTCTTTACATTCAGATGGAAAACAACCACAATCAGCGCATTTTACCTGAATCATTCTAATTCATCATATCCATCATACCCATTTTGCTATCAGAATGAAGCTTGAACATGGCTACGTAATTATCGGTATCAATATGGATTACTTCACCTTCAACCTTTGGGATACTTTCAAACATTCTTGGAATAATAGTTGCCCTTTGATCTTTCCCATCTAATTTCCAAACTACCATAGGAGCATTAACAACATTCTCTGTCGTTTGAATTGTTAATTCACCATTAGTTTCTGCCTCTAAAATTTCATAAACTGATGTTAAAATTCTAGGTGTTGAATTATCATTCCATGTAACTAAATGTGGAATCCTAAACTGACTATATTCCAATTGGTTTGGAACAGAATCAAAGACATCTATTTGATACATGAAGGGGCCTCCACCATATGGTTCAGACCCTGCAATTCCATTGGTAAACACGTAAACTTTTGCCATATCCTCTTGAGAAATATTCATCAATTCAGAAACGTGTAATGTAGGAAAATTAACCATCATAGTCATCATCTCTGCCATTGCTTTGTCAGTAACTTCAGTATGAACAAAGAATACTTTTTCTCCATTATAGTAACCATCTATCAAAGGTATTGTAATTGGGGCGTTCACATTAAATGACATTTCAGACATCATTGGCTTTTGCCTCATCTCAGAACCCATAGTTGTATCCAACCACTTGGCAGTCATTTTGGGATTCTGAGACATCATCTGTTCAAATAATTCTTGATTTGCAAACTTCATGGTGTTAGGATTGTAAGTTGCTGAAAAAATTACAGAGCTAACTCCTATTCCAATGAAGAAAACTGCAATTGTAATTCCAACCCATACTACCTTTCTTACCATTTTTGATGTACCCTTCTTACACAATTCAATTAAATAAAGAAAAGGAAGGCGAGAATGACTATAATAATAACAACGACATATGTAACATATTCACATTCTTAATATCAAATTTACTTATTCTATAATCTGTTACTTGTTCTGAGAATTTTTCAACAATTTTAGACGTGGGATGGTTTTTGCGTGTTTCAACCTTCATTACTACAAGCATGTTCCATTCTCCTTCCATATCTGCAATGAAAAGATAATCTGGTAAGCTAGTGACATGTTTTGTTATTGCCTCCTTTATAGAATCGAGGGATTTTGTTGGTTTGAATTTCATGAACACTGCTTCGTATTCACTGATCTCTGATACATCAGAAAGAACAGCTTTGTAACCTTTGATAATTCCGCTTTTTTCAAGTCGTTCAATTCTTTTTCTTATTGTTCTATCTGAAACATCATTGCCAGTTTTTCTTAGCTCTGAGGCAATTTCCTTTGAAGGGGTTCGGGCGTTTTTGTTTAATATCTCAATAATTTTTTGGTCAATTTTGTCCAAATTTGTCCATTCGTCGGCACTCATCAATGTAGGAATTTCTTATGTGTTTTTTAACATTTGGTTGTACGTCCCACGCGAAGGAATTGAACCTTCGACAACCCGGTTTCTGTATGCCTGATAGGCTGTTATTCAGTCAGCCAAAAGCCAACAACTACAGCCGGAAGCTCTACCAGGCTGAGCTAGCGTGGGACAAAATTGACGC
>CAWTZT010000091.1:0-3784 GCA_963919845.1 Thaumarchaeota archaeon CSP1-1 | reverse complement strand
ATTTTAGAATCTACTTAGAACATCTATGGTGTCAATTTGGTCTTGATGATCTGCCAAATAGTACAAAATTCTATCAGAGTCTATTTCTATCCATTCTGATTCTCCTTTGTAATTTACAATATCCTCAAAATGGGAACCATTAATTCCACTTAGACGTAATAATGCTTTTTCATCTTTAAATTTTATTGGTAGTTTGATTAAATTCGTTCTAAACATACTCTGACCTTGAATGTTAATCTTATAGTCTTCTTCGTTTATCTTAGCACTTCCAAAAAAGTGATTTGGGAACATATCTAAGCGTTTTATCTTTATTGATATTGTTTTTTTCAGTTGATAATCCATTGTCTTTTCTACGGTTTTCTTATATTTCAAAATTCTTAATTCAAATAATATAGTAATTTTGCAAATTGGAAAAGTTAGTCTAACAGATATTATATTCTAAATTTTGAAATCTATTGAAGGTGGTTTAGTTATTTTGCAAGGATTTCAATAGGTTTTTCAACCTTTTTTTGTTGCATTTTGTGCTTTTTTTGTAACATTTCAACAATCATTTGATATTCTATCTCATTACACATAATGTCTAATAGTTTTCAAAATATAAAAAGAAATTCGTTCTAGTTTTTTAATCTCAAAGTGATTTAGCGAAATGGGAAATTATTAGACTGGATGGAGTTTGGCACAATATAGTTCAATTTTACGTTCACTACTTTTTTTTAAATTCTTCTTTTAACCTGACCAAAAGACGTTGTTTTCGCATAATGACTTTGTTTTTCATACCAGATTCTAAATGATGAATGCTACTTGCCTTACCGCGTAACAGACTATCTAATCTAATATCATATTGTCCTTCTAGAAAATTTTTCAAACCATCCCATTCTGTAAAATCATTTTGTAAAAATAATGTAGTCAAAGAATCATCAAGGTAATTTAGAACCTCATCTAGAATAGTGTAATTTAGGACCATATTAAAAGGGAAAACTTTGATTTGAAAAGTCTTTTGTTTTATCTCAAATCTCAAAGTAATTTAGCGAAATTGGTATCAGAATCAAAATTTATGCTATAACGACCATAAAAATCATTGAAGATGAAGAAATGTGAGAACTGTAAGAAAGGAAAGCATGGAACGTGTACAGTTACAATATGTGATTGTTCTTGTTGGAGTATGGAAGATCAAAGTTGATGATGATGACCATTTTATCTCGCTAAGGAATCACAATTTCTTCCTTTGACGTAATTTTGGTTCATTACTTCCATTGTACTTCCCTTTGTAATGACATTCACAAAAACAGTTATCATGCCTAATACCATGAGTGATTCTATACTCACATTCCTTAGTATGTTCTGGCAATGTATTACAACAGAATCGGTATCTTTTAAAATACTATTTAATAGTCATTCTAAATCGTAGATAGCTTCACGAATGTAATTGTTATAGTTCGTAATTCCATATTTTGTATTCTGGAAATTACCTATGAGAAAGGAAACAAAGGTACAGACCATTTTTGGGACAATTTTGGTTCCAAAACTCCAAGGTCTTCAACTGTAAGGTATATAATTTTGGTTCCATCAATAAGCCTATATGGAAATTAGATTTGAACCTTGGAAAGAAGTTGTAATACATGAGGTCTTAGAACGTACATGGGAAGACTGGATTAATGGAATTATAAGTAATCTTAAAGCAGGAGGAGGCGGAATTCCAACTCTTAATTGGGCGAATGGAATGGTTTTTCAAACTAATGCTTTTCCTTCTACAGAAAAAGTTGTTGAAGAACAACTAAAAGGAATTATTCATTATTCTAATATTATCTTTGCCTTAAAACCAAAGTATGAGGAATCGGTTAGAAAAGAACAATGGACAATAAACTTACAGGACGTTAGTCATAATACCATTTTTGTTAAATTGGCAGAGGAATTAAAAAAACAAAGTAAATTCAGTGAAAAATGATTTAGCAAAATTGGAATAAAAAAGAAAAAAAGATAGTACAAGAATGACTATTCAGTAGGGTTTAGAATTAAATATCAACTCTATGGGACAACCATTATGGCAGGTACAAAAATTGATGGTATTGAAGTTTCAAAAGCAGTAAAGGAACGAGTAAAAAAGGCAGTTGAAGAACTAAAGAAACAAGGAATTGAACCATGTCTTGCTACAATACTAGTAGGTGATAATCCTGCATCGGCCACTTATGTAAGAAACAAACACAAGGCGTGTGAACAAGTTGGGATATTAACAAAAGATCTCACCCCATCGGCAACAATTTCTCAAAGTGAAATAAATGAAACAATTGATTCATTAAATAAAGATCATTCTATTCATGGCATACTAGTACAGCTTCCACTTCCCCAACAGCTTAACGAATTTGAAACAATCTCACGGATTTCTCCAATAAAGGATGTTGATGGTTTAACCCCACATAATATGGGATTATTATCAATGGGGAAAGCTGTCCTCAAAGCATGTACTCCATCAGGTATTATGGAAATATTTGATTACTATAATATCGATCTGAGTGGCAAAAATGTTGTTCTAATTAATAGAAGTAATCTGATTGGAAAACCACTGTATCATTTACTTTTGGAAAAAAATGCGACAGTTATTACTTGTCACTCTAAAACAAAAAACCTCAAGGAAATTTCAAAATCTGCCGATATCGTAATCACAGCAGTAGGAGACAGAAAAAAATTTGTTTTAACTGCTGATATGATAAAGGAAGGAGCTGTTGTTATCGACGTAGCAATATCAAAGAATGAGGGAAAATTAGTTGGAGATATTGATTTTGAAGAAATTATTAAAAAGGCATCTTATGTATCCCCGGTGCCTGGTGGAGTAGGACCAATGACTGTTGCTATGCTTCTAAAAAATACAGTGACTGCTGCATCATTGAGTAAAGGATTTGGAAAATAATTTAGAAAAAGCAAACCTTCGTAAGGTTTTTCTTGAAAGGAGAGATTCTACATCCTATGATTTAATCAAATTATCTAGCCAAAAAATTCACAATAAACTAAAACAATTAGAAGTTTTCAGAAAAGCAAAAAGAATTGCATGTTACTATCCAATTGGAAGTGAGGTAATGACTCAGGATATCATGCAAGAATTGTTAGGAGATGGTAAAGAGATTTGTCTGCCAAAGGTTGTAGGAGATATGTTGAATTTTAGAAAGATAGAAGGTCTGAAGGATTTAGAAAAGGGCAATTTTGGAATAATGGAACCAAAAGAAAAGTGTCCAATAGTTGAAAATGTAGATGTAGTTTTAGTTCCAACAGTTGGAATTACAAAAAATGGAACTAGATTGGGATATGGATATGGATACTACGATAGATTTCTTTCATCATCTAATGCAAAAACAATTTCTCTTACTTATTCTAAACAAATTATAAAATCAATTCCTTCTTCAGAAAAAGATATCAAAATTGATTGGGTAGTAACTGAGGATGAAGTTTTTGAAACCTCAAAGACTAGCTAGTCCTTTTTTTCCAATATCTGTTCTACAGTATTTGTGAGGCCAGTTTACTTTGTTTGCAGCAGAGTATGCATTTTTTATTGCCTCCTCCAATGAATTGCCAAGTGCAGTTACTCCCAAAACTCGTCCGCCATTAGTCAATACTTTGCCATTATCTCTTTTTGTTCCAGCATGAAAAACAAATGTTCCATTCATAGAAAAATCAAGTCCGGTAATTTCTTCATTTTTTGGATAGGCTTCAGGGTATCCTTTTGATGCTAACACAACACATACTGCACTTTGATTTTTCCATTTAACTTGAGGCAAAGATGAAAGACTGCCAT
>CAWTZT010000090.1:0-16547 GCA_963919845.1 Thaumarchaeota archaeon CSP1-1 | reverse complement strand
TAAAAGTAATAATGGACTTGTTTAATCGAATTAGAAACGTCATTTTTGAGCCAATCGGTTTTATTTGGCCTCAAGCATAATTTTATCGGAAACATTATTTCACTAATTTAAATTTCAATACCCAATTTGTCCATAAAATACAAACTAGATCATTTCTAATATACGCAAATTTTGATGTTGTGGTAACTGAGCTTAACGTAACCAATATGGTATGCAATAAATGCAAAAAATTTATCGATCCAATGAATCTTCATAAAATTGTGATGTTTGTTGTTAGAGACAAGTTTACTGAACATTATTATGAACATGTAGAATGTCCTAACGAATTTTCAGTTTAGATTATAATGCAGAATCTATCATTAATGCAATAAATAGTACTGCTAGATAAGGACTGGAAAATTTGAATAGAGTCCAGGACGCTTTTTCAGTTGGCTTTTTAATTACCCAACCGCTCAAAATTATCATCAAAATTCCTGATGCAATAGCAGTGTAAAGATAGATTGAACCCATCACAGGTGTTCCATCCTCATATGTCAAGAAAAATGGAATAATACTAAAGATCACCATCATAAGAGTAGTTCCAGCAATTATTCTCGATGCTGAACTTTCTGAACAAATAGCTGTTAACATAGGAACTTTAACTTTGTTGTAATCTTCTTTGAAATGCAGTGTTAGGGCCCATATATGCATTGGAATCCATACAAAAACCAAAGCTCCCATCATCAGACCTAACTCCCATAAACCTTGAGTAGTCACTGCAACGTATCCTATAAGAGCTGGAGCACCTCCAGAAAAGCCACCTAAAATTATGTTTGTCCAGCTTCTTCTTTTTAACAAATAACTATAAACAAAAATGTTATCGGCTAATCCGAATGCCATAAAGGAACCAGCTAGAATTCCTTGCCAAAAAGTAGTAGTATATGAAATTGCAAATGCACATGTAAGTGAAATTCCTACCAAGACCAAACCAAAGTCACGTGCTTTTTCCGGTGAGATTCTTCCACTTGGAATAGGTCTATTTTTTGTCCTTTCCATAATTGCATCAATGTCACGATCATGATAATTGGTAAGTGTGTTAGCAGCTGCAGAACCTGAAGCTACACCAGCTAAAATTAGGATCCAAGTAATTGGTGAAATGTCAATTGAATAAATATTCGAAGCTGTGATTGCAGCTGCAAAAGCAGTAAAAACTAGTAGATACCAAATTTTGGGCTTTGTAAGCTCATAGTAAACCTTTATTCGAGATTCTGCTTTGGCTCTTTGCATTAATTTATACCTCTTATCAAAATCATTTTGCTCAAAATTAAATGTACCAAGGCTACTTTGCAGGCATATATGGCATGGATTTATTCCTAGTTTTCATTTCTATGAAACTCTCTGAGCTCAAAACACCATCAATTAGCCCAATCTTTTCTGAGACAATTTTATGCATTTCATCTAGTGATCGAGCATACATAGTAACTAAAATATCAAATCTCCCAGTCACCTCAGCAATTTCCCTAACTCCATCTATTTTGAATAATTCATTGATAACATTATCACGCTTCTTTGAATCCATGTTGATTCCTGTCAAAGCTTTGACTCCAAAACCTAATTCAGCATCGTTAACCACAATAGTATATCGTTCAATTAATTTGTGCTTGATCAGTCTTTTGATCCTACTGTAAACCACAGAAGAATTAACTTTGATTTTTTTCGAAAGTTTTGGAACAGAAATAGCAGCATCTTCACTTAGCTCAGATAAAATTGTCAAGTCTAAATCATCAATTTTTGCCATAAGTGATGCCCAATTTTTTACAGAATTCTGATCTTAATAAAGATATTATTGAAATTTTTATAATTTTAAATTAGATTTTACCCTTTTTGTATAGCATTTCTGCTAAGAGCACTGCGCCTTTGGCAGAACCCATCTTCTTGTTATGTGAGAACAAAATGTACTTTATTCCATGA
Organism: Thaumarchaeota archaeon CSP1-1; assembly: GCA_963919845.1. Taxonomy (GTDB): domain Archaea; phylum Thermoproteota; class Nitrososphaeria; order Nitrososphaerales; family Nitrosopumilaceae; genus CSP1-1. The sequence goes on along the minus strand of CAWTZT010000090.1, from coordinate 14,597 downwards.
TCAAAGAGTTCTTCTTTTTCTAATCTGCCGATTGTTGTAGTCATTCCATCGTTTACTTCTCGTTCAATTCGTGGTTGTGGTCTATTTGGATCTTCATGTACTGCATAGTAAAAAGATGGTGCTGATGGTAATCCATTAACAGAAATTTTCTTGGAATATTCTTCATAAGATTTTTTTGCACTAGCTGGATCAATTGGTTTTGAAGTTTCTACAAAAACTGATTCAGTATGTCCATCAATTACTGGAACCCGTGTACAAGTACAGCTTACCTTAATGTCAGCAGGTTCAATTTTTCCATCTTTAAGTTTCCCAAGAATTTTTCTTGTTTCTTTTTTAACTTTGTCTTCTTCATTTGGAATATAAGGTAAAATGTTATCAATAACATCAATTGCAGAAACTCCTGGGGTTCTTCCTGCACCTGAAATAGCCTGCATCGAAGTCATCAAGACTTTTTTTGCTCCATATTCTTCATACAAGGGCTTCATAGTGATTGCAAGACCAGTTGTAGTACAATTTGGTAGAGGGGCAACAAATCCTTTCCAGTTGCGGTTTTTTCTTTGAACGTCAATTAAGTCTGCATGCTCATCATTAATTCCTGGAATCAATATAGGAACATCTTCTTCATATCGGAATGCAGAAGAAGTACTTATAACTGGAACATCTTTTGCAAATCGTTCTTCTATATCTCGAGCAGCTCCGCTTTCAATTGAGGAGAAAATCAAATCAAGCTCATCAACTTTAATCTCATCAACTGAGATCACTGTCATTTTTTTGATGTAATCCGGAATCTCTCCTCTTACTTGCCATGCAGAAATTCCGGTATTTGGATCACAGATCGCATCAAAGTATTTTTTTCCTGCAGATCTTTCGGAAGCTGCAATTTGTGTTACCTCAAACCATGGATGATCTTTAAGTGACACTACGAATTCTTGGCCTACAGCGCCTGTTACACCAAGAATAGCTGCTTTCTTTTTCACAGATCGTATTTTTCAGATTCAGTTATTAATCGTTTAGTGATTAAAAACCAAACACACTAAATCCCAAATAACTTATTTTGATTCTGTGAAATTAAAACCAAAAAAACCAATTCAGAGTCACAAACCAGTCTCACATGGGGGTTTGTATTCAATAAAAAACCCTGATTCTGATATTGTAGACTTTAGCTCAAACATAAACCCGCTTGGACCTCCATCAGGAGTAAAAAAATATCTTAAAAAAAATATTAACTCTTTATCAGTTTATCCAGATTCTAATTCTACTAAACTACGAAAGGATCTTTTTTGGTATACTAGTATTCCTACAAACCAAATTGTTGTTGGAAATGGTGCAACAGAAATAATTTACAATTTTTGTAATGCATTTTTAAACAAAAAAACTCCAGTATTGATTCCTGTACCAACTTTTGGAGAATATGAGGCCGCAGCTAAGCTAAACGGTTGTAAGGTTTCATTTTTTAAAACAATGAATCTTGCAGAGAACCTTGAATTATTTCTCAAAAAAATTCCAAAAAATGGTTGTATTTTTTTGTGTAATCCAAATAATCCCACAGGAGTTCTTTTGCCAAAAAAACAAATGTTAAAAATCCTCAATAATGCAAAGAAAAAATCAACATTTGTATTTGTTGATGAATGTTTTATAGAGTTATCTGATTCCAAACAATCTCTTGTTAAAGAATTAAAAAAATACGAAAATCTTTTTATTTTAAGATCACTTACAAAATCTTTTGGACTACCAGGATTAAGAATAGGATATGGATTGGGAAATAAACAAGTAATTTCAATTTTAACCAAAATAAAAATTCCATGGAACATTAGTGGTATTGCACAAAAAGCTGCAAGTGCAGCTTTATGTTATCACAGTTATCTAGTAAAATCAAAAAAACTAATTGATAAAGAATGCAAATTTCTTAGAAACTCTATTTCTAAAATTGACAGCTTTTCTTGTTATGATACTTCATCAAATTTTATTTTGATTAAATCAAAGCTAAAATCAAAAACTTTGCAAAAAAAACTACTACGAAAAAAAATTTTGATTCGTGATGGTAGTACTTTTCGTGGACTGGATAAAAATCACATAAGAATTGCAGTAAAATCTCACAAAGAAAATGTAAAACTTGTAAAAGCTTTGGAGGGAATTTAGTATATCAAAATCACTGATGATACAAGGTACGTCATCTGGAGCTGGAAAAACTACCTTGGTTACAGCGCTTTGCAGAATTTTTTCTAATGCAGGATATAGAGTTGCACCTTTCAAGTCTCAAAACATGTCAAATTTTTCCTATAAAGGAAAGAATTTTGAAATATCTCGTGCTCAAGCTATTCAGGCAGTAGCTGCTAGAGCTGAAATTACGCCTGATATGAATCCAATTTTACTAAAACCTCGAGGAAACTATTGGAGCTCAGTTTTCCTACGAGGAAAATATTACAAAAGGCTGCACGCAAATGAGTATTACAAAAAATTTGTTTTATCTAAGGGGCTAGAATTGGTTTCTAAATCATTGCATACTTTACAAAAAAAATATGACTTGGTAATCTTGGAGGGTGCTGGCTCACCAGCTGAAATCAATTTAGAAAAATATGATATAGCAAATATGGGAATTGCAGAAAAAACAAACATACCTGTAATATTAATCACAGATATTGAAAGAGGTGGATCTTTTGCAAGTATTGTTGGCACACTAGTGCTACTTGATAAAAAACATCGAAAACTTGTCAAAGGATTTGTTTTTAATAAATTCCGTGGAGATCTTACTATTTTAAAACCAGGCTTTAAAAAAATTAAACAAAATACAGGAAAACCAGTCTTTGGAACAATACCAATGGCAAAATTTTCGCTACCCGAAGAAGATTCCTTGGGAGTCAAACCTAAAGAAATGGTATGGAATAAAAGAAACTTGAAGAAAATTGATTTGGAGATTGATAAATTGAGTAAATTAGTGAAATTAAACCTTAACATCAAAGCAATCGAGAGGCTATTCAAATGATTCTTGAATCAATTCTAGTTGTACTGTTTGCATTAATAATTGATTTTAAGCTAGGGGATGATAGAAATCGATTTCATCCAACAATATTGATTGGTGGAATGGTTGAAAGACTAGTACCACTTACAAAAAACTGCTTACCAAAAATTCAAAAAATTTGGGGAATTATTTTAGTAATTTTTGTAACTTCTGTAGTAAGTTTTTTATTATTTTTATTACAAGTAGGAATTGATAGCATTTCTGTTTCCCCTCTAATATTATTTTTAGTGTCAGTAGGAATTGGTGCACCTTTACTTAAAACCACAATTGCTATTCGCAGTATGGAAACACATGCAAAAGCAGTAATTGATGCTGTAGAAAAAAATGATCTTGATACAGCAAGAACAAAGCTTGCTATGATTGTAAAGCGCAATACTAAGAATTTGGATAAAAATCACATTCTTTCAGGCACAATTGAAAGTGTAGGGGAAAATACCGTTGATGGTATTACTGGACCTTTATTCTACTTTGCTTTTTTTGGTCTTCCAGGCTCATTTGTATATCGAGCAATAAACACAATAGACTCTATGATAGGATACAAAACAACTTTTTTCAAACACATAGGATGGTTTGGTGCAAACTGTGATAAGATTCTAAACTATTTGCCTGCAAGAATCACAGGTCTTGTTATGATATTGAGTGCAATTATACTCAGAATTGATTGGAAAAGCTCTTATCAAATAATGAGAAGAGATGGACTAAAACCCGAAAGTCCTAATTCAGGTTACCCGATGGCTGCTATGGCTGGAGCACTTGGAACACAGTTTGAAAAAATAAATCATTATTCAATTGGTGATGGTGATTTGGAATTTACAATGACTCACATAACTTCAGCTATCAAAATGATGAAGGTGACTTCGATTCTTTTTAGCTGCATCTTTACGATTCCAGTAATAGTTACTTTATCTTACTTGGGTTGGTGGATTCATGCTTAAAGAAATTGGTTCAGTGTTTTCATTTTTAACTATAATTCCAGCAACCAATTCCAATTTAGAAACTATTGCTAAATACATGTACATTTTTCCTATAGTTGGAATTTTAATTGGACTAATAATAGGATCATTTGCACTAGGCATTTCATTATTTTTAGATCCATTGATTGTGGCACTACTAGTTGTTGCAGGCCTTGCAATAATCACAGGAATTCATCATGCAGATGGTCTTGCAGACTTTGCTGATGGATTGATGACAAAAGGATCTAAAGAAAAAAAATTAAAAGCAATGAAAGATGTTTCGACTGGTACTGCTGGTATAGTATCAATTGTACTTTATGTTGTTGGATTGATTTTAGCGCTTTCATTAATGGATGGATATCAATTGTTTACTGCGATTCTACTAAGTGAAATTTTAGCAAAATTTGCTATGGTTTTACAAGCTGCACTTGGAAACTCTGCTGTTACTGGTTCAAATTCGCCTTTTGTTCAAATTATGAAGGATAAGAAACGATTATTTTTGGCAAGCGCCATTACCCTAATTCCAGTGATTGTCTTAGGAGGTACTGTTGGAGCAATTGCCTTTGCAGCAATTATTACAATTACCATCTTTATTGTTGCAATTTCAACTAAAAGTTTTGGTGGAATTACTGGAGATGTTTTAGGAGCAACAAATGAACTGGCTAGATTGTCTTCAATCATTGTTTTTGCATCGATATGATAGGACTAGTCATGGCAGGTGGGAAAGGAAGTAGAATGCATTTACCTGATGAAAAACTTTTGCTAAAACATATTCATCCAACCATTTTACACGTAGTTTTTGCTTTACAAAAGTCTGAATGTTTTTCAAATATTATTGCTTTAACTAGTCCACATTCACCTAAAACAAAAGAAATTCTTCAAAAAGCTGGAATTGAAACATTTGAAACACCTGGCAATGGATTAGTTTTTGACTTGAATTTATTTTTAAAAAGTGTTAATGAAGAAGTTTTAGTAGTTCCAGGCGACCTTCCATTTCTTAATGAAAATATGGTTTCTTATATTGTGAAAGAAAAACATCCTGATACTCTTTGGAGAAGCTATCTAGTAACAAAAGATTTTCTCATTTCACTTGGTTTAAAATCAGAATTTACAACAATCTTTCAAACCAAAGAATGTTGTTTTACAGGTATATCAATAATTAATGCAAAAGAAATCAATAACTTAAATTCTGTTAAAGAAAATTTTCAGATTCTAAATGACAAGAGAATTGCTTTTAACTTGAACACAATGGAAGATTATAATTTACTCAGCACTACCTGAAATTTTTCCATGTAATATGGCAGTTCCACCAGTTGGTTTTGCAATAATATTACCACAAGATTTGCATGTAACTTCTGTTGAAGCATGAGAATATACAATATTTTCCTCATTACACTCATTACAATTGACTTTTTGAAATTTACTTGCAGGTTCTGGAACAAGGATGTGTTCTTTTTTCATTTTGCAACCAACTCTATCTTTCGAATTCGAATTCCATATTTATTCCATTTCTTTTTGCATACAGTGCAAGTTAGAATTGGTGTCCATTTTTTTGTAGTTTTTGCAGGTTTAGCAAGTTTTGGGAATTTCTGTCCACCATACCCTTTTTTGTCCTCAGCATGTCTTCGTTCGCCAAGAGCAGAACCTCTTCGTTTTCCTGGCTTGTAAGTTGAAACCTTTTGTTTAGTATGCTTGTTACACTTTGGACAAAATCGTTTTATCTCTTTGGGTATGTTCATAAAGAATTGCCATTCCAGACGGTAATTTAAACATCGCTTTGAATCTATAATAGGTTCAGAAAACAAATTCCTTTATGAAAAATCAGCTATCTTCAGTAATTCAAACACTAAATTCTGTAGCTATGGGAGAACAATCTGCAGATTTAGTTCTAAAAAATTGTTCACTAGTAAGTGTTTACACAAAAGAAATTTTAGAAAAAACACAAATTGCAATCTCAAAGGAAAGAATAGCATACGTGGGACTAGATGCCTCACACACTGTAGGTCCTCGCACAACTGTAATTGATTTAGAAGGAAAGTATGTTACACCAGGTTTTGCAGATTCTCATGTACACATTGACCAGTTTATTTTACCTTCAGAACTGACAAAAAAATCTCTTCTTTGTGGTGTAACATCGTTATTTTCAGATCCTATTGATATTGTAAGTGTATGCGGTTTCAGAGGTTTTCAAGAATTTGTAAACTTGACATCAGATCTCCCAATACGATTTTTCCATGTAATTCCTGGTGGACTTCCAGTGGATAGAAAATTTAGTCATTCAAAAACCCTTTCTGAATCAGAAGAAAAATCAGCAATCAAATTACAAAATGTAGTTGGTCTTGGTGAGGTATTCTCATGGACCAAAGTTACCACACGAGATTCAAAAACTATGAAGACCTTAATGTCAATGTTAGATAACGATTGTATCATTAACGGCCATACGGCTGGAGCTTCAGGCAAAAAACTAAATGCATACGTTTCTTCTGGAATACTTTCTTGCCATGAACCGATTAATTTTGATCAAGTTCTAGAACGATTAAGACTTGGAATGTGGATTATGATTCGGGAAGGTTCCATCAGACGAGATCTAAAAAATATTCTAACTAAAGTAATGGCTCATGGCATTTACACAAACCAATTGATGTTTTGTTCAGATGGCGTTGACCCAATTGATCTAAAAAAATACGGTCATATTGATCATTGTGTAAGAGAAGCTATCAAGTTAGGAGTTGATCCGGTTGATGCAGTTACTATGGCTTCAAAAAACTGTTTTGATTATTATAAAATGGACAAAGATCTGGGTGGAATTGCCCCCGGAAAAATTGCAGATATTTTAGTTTTTGATTATTTAACAACAATGAAACCCAACAAAGTTTTTGTTGGAGGTAAATTGGTTGTCTCAAACGGCAGCATTGTGTGTAAAATTAAGAAAAAACCCATTCCTAAATGGATTACAAATACTGTGAAATCAAAGAAATTCTCTGAAAAGGATTTCATTGTAAAATCTAAATCAAATTCAGTTACTGGAAACATAATTCACATGCAAACTGAAATAATAACAAAAAAAGATCAAGAAGAACTTATAGCTAAGGATGGAAATGTTCTTGCTTCGCCAGAAAAAGACTTGTGGAAGGTTGCGGCATTTGATAGAACCTATGGATCAGGGAAACATGCAATCGGATTTTTGAAAAATTTTGGTTCTCAAATAGATGCATTTGCCTCAACATGGAGTTTTCATGAAAATGATATGATAATCATAGGTTCAAATGAAAAAGATATGGCAATTGCGGCAAACAATTTGCTACAATCTCAAGGTGGAATGACTGTAGTAAAGAATGGTAAAACCCTCTCAAATTTACCATTAAAAATTGCTGGAATTATTTCAACAGATTCATTCGAGAATGTATATAAAAACTTTGAAGAAATAAACTCAACCATTGTAGATGCTGGATGCAAATTCAAAAAACCTCATCTAGTACCACTTTTCTTACCTTTTTTGGCTTTGCCTGAAATTCGAATTCTCTATGGTGGAATAGTAGACATCAAAAAGAGAGCCTATATCTCTCCATTCCAGTAAGTAATGTTAAAAAGGGGCTTCTAATTCATTTCTATCGAAACTTATGGCTTCAATTCAACAAACTCCACAAGGTCCAGTATTGGTACTAAAAGAGAGTGCTCTTCAACAAAAAGGAAAGGATGCGCAGAAAAATAACATTACTGCTGCTAAACTCGTTGCGGATTTAGTAAAAAGTAGTCTAGGGCCTAGAGGCCTTGATAAAATGCTAGTTGACTCAATTGGTGATGTTACTATTACTAATGATGGTGCTACGATTTTAAAAGAAATTGACGTTCAACATCCTGCTGCTAAAATGATGGTAGAAATTTCTAAAACAATGGATAATGAAGTAGGTGATGGAACTACGTCGGCAGTTGTTGTTGCTGGGGCTTTACTTGAAAAGGCTGAACAGCTTTTAAACAAAGATGTTCATTCTTCTGTAATCGTAGAAGGATATCAGGCAGCAGCAGAAAAGGCACTCCAATTACTCTCAGAAATTGCCATATCAGTACAGCCTGATGATAAAGAATCACTGCTTAAGATTGCAAAAACAAGCATGGAATCAAAGTTAATTTCTGAAGATAGTGGACTTCTCTCAAAAATTGTAGCCAATGCAGTTTTAGATATTTCAACAAAAAAGGAACAAAAGTATTCTGTAGATCTTGATAACATCAAAGTAGAAAAAAAGGCAGGTGGTTCAATCCAAGATACTTCTTTGATTAGTGGTATTGTTCTTGATAAGGAAATTGTTCATAGTGGAATGCCTACCAAGATAGAAAAGGCAAAAATTGCATTGGTAAATACTGCCCTTGAAGTAGAAAAAACTGAGATGAGTGCTGAAATTAGAATTAACGATCCTTCACAAATGCAAATGTTCCTCGAAGAAGAAAACAGAATGCTCAAAACCATGGTAGACAAGATTCATGACATTGGAGCAAACGTTCTGATATGTCAAAAGGGTATTGATGATATTGCTCAGCATTATCTTGCAAAACATGGAATTTTAGCTGTAAGACGAGTCAAAGAGAGTGATATGACAAAACTTGCAAAAGCTACTGGTGGAAGGGTAACAACTAACCTTGATGACATATCAGAATCCGATCTTGGTTCATCAGCAATTGTTCATCAGAAAAAAGTTGAATCAGATAAATGGGTATTTATCGAAGGTTGTAAAAATCCAAAGTCCGTTACTCTTCTAATCAGAGGAGGTTCACAAAGAGTAGTTGACGAAGTTGATCGTTCTATTCATGATGCATTGATGGTAGTTAAAGATGTAATAGAAAAACCCTCAATAGTAGGGGGCGGTGGTGGTCCTGAAGCATATTTGGCTTCATATCTTAAAGAATGGGCTGACCATTTTGCTGGAAGAGAACAATTAGCTATAAAGAAATATGCTGAAGCTTTAGAAGTAATTCCTTTAACAATTGCAGAGAATGCTGGTATGGATCCAATTGATACCATGACTAATCTTAGAGCAAAACAAAGTCGTGGACAAAAATGGACTGGAATTGATGCAAGAAAAGCAACAATTGATGACATGTATTCTCAAGATATTATCGAACCACTAGTCGTTAAAGAGCAAATTATTAAATCTGCAACTGAATGTGCTTGCATGATTTTGAGAATCGATGATGTAATTGCAGTTTCTGCATCTCCAGGCGGCGGAGGCCCACCACCTGGCATGCCTCCAATGGGATAAAATCCCTGAATCTAATTTTTCATTTTCAATCTTAATAAAAAACAACTGTAACAATTTAAAATAATGAATAAAATTGGAATTGATCTCGGTGGAACAAAGATTGAAGGCATATTACTTGATGAATCCCTCAATGTTGTCAAGAAAATAAGAATTCCAACGGAACAAGAAAAAGGCTACAGCTCAATTATTCAATCAATTACTTCTCTTGTCGATGAACTCAAATCTAAATCAAATAGTGAGTTTACCATTGGTTTGAGTGCACCAGGTGCAATATCAAAAAAAACTGGTTTGATTAAAAACAGTAACACTCAATGTATAATCGGAAAGCCTCTACAAGAAGATCTCCAAAAGGGTCTAGAGCTTGAGATTACAATTGAAAATGACGCAAACTGTTTTGCACTTGCAGAAGCTACCCTAGGTGCAACAAAAAATTATGATGTAGTATTTGGAGTAATTATGGGGACAGGAGTTGGCGGAGGAATTATTATCAATGGTAAGATTCACAGAGGACGTACAAACATAGCAGGAGAATGGGGTCATCACACCCTAAAACAAAATGGCAACAATTGTTATTGCGGAAAAAATGGTTGTGTTGAAACATACCTTAGTGGTCCAGCATTAGAAAAAAGATGGACTGAACTTACAGGCAAAGCAGATTCATTAGAATTAATTACAAATAATCTGAATGATTCAAAAGCAAACCAATGGAAAAGCGAATTTTTAGCTAATTTTGGAGCATCACTTGCAAATGTAATTGATATTTTAGATCCTGATGCAATTGTGTTAGGTGGCGGAGTCTCAAATGTACCCTTTCTATATGATGAGGGCCGTGATGCTGTTTATGACCAAGTCTTTAGTGATTTGGTAGACACACCGATTTTACAAAACAAATTAGGAGATTCTGCTGGAGTATTTGGTGCGTGCCTTTTGTAATGGAGCATGAATTTGGTCAATACATTACTATTGCATTAATTGTTGCAGCAGTTGGAATTTTTATAGGAATTAGATTGTGGATTCTTTTTAAAAAATAATTTACTGTGGTTCAATTGTTGCTGGTGGCTTGCTTGATATAACATATGAAACCCAAGTAACATCTTCTATCTCATTAGTAATTCTGTTGCTAATTTTTTCAAGAATACCATGAGGTAGTCTTGTCCAATCTGCAGTCATTGCATCAGTAGAATCTACAACTCGAATCATTACGATATTTCCATATCTTCTCTCATCACCAACAACACCAACTGCAAAGTCATCGCCTACAGCTGCGTAGGCTTGCCAAACCTTATCGTACAAATCTGCATCTTCTAGTTCTTCTTCTACAATTTTACTTGCAATTTTTGATATTTCCAATTTCTTTTGGGTAACTTCGCCAATTATCCTTACAGCCAAACCAGGTCCTGGAAAAGGATGGCGCATAAGAATTTTTTTTGGAATTTTAAGAATTTCTCCAACCTTTCGTACCTCATCCTTATACAGCTCTCGTAAAGGTTCTAACACATCAAGTTCTAACCAGTCAGGCAAACCACCAACGTTATGATGAGTTTTAATTATTGCAGCAGGTCCCTTTGATACACCACTTTCTATCACATCTGGATACAGTGTTCCTTGGGCAAGCCATTTGAACGGTCCATTTTTTTTCGCAAACTCTGTAAAAATGCGAATAAATTCTTCTCCAACAATTTTTCTTTTCTTTTCGGGATCTACTACGCCTTTTAATTTAGATAAGAACTGATCTTTTGCATCTATTTGATTAAAATTTACAGAAAAATTTTTTGTAAATATTTCTTCAACTTCTTTTTCCTCATTTACTCGTAATAGACCATTATCTACAAAAATACACTTTAGCCTATCTCCAATTGCTTTGTGAATTAACAATGCAGCTACAGTAGAATCAATTCCACCACTAACTGCACATAAAACATTGCCTTCAATTCCTGCAATTTTTTTTACAGAATTTTCTATAAAAGTCTCCAAAGACCAGTCTTGATTTGCACTACAAATTTTTAATGCAAAATTTTTCAAAATATCAGTACCTTGTTCAGTATGTACAACTTCAGGATGGAATTGAATTCCATAAATTGAATTTTTTTTATCTGCAATTGCAGCAGCACTAGCAGCTTCAGTATGTCCAATAATTTCAAAACCAGAAGGGATTTGCTCAGCTTCATCACCATGGCTCATCCATGCACGAACAGATTCACCAATTCCACTTAGTAGATCTGAATCATTGTCTATGGTAAGTAATGATGAACCGTATTCTCTATTAGCTCTTTTTACTTTTCCTCCAAAATTATTTACTATTAACTGGTGTCCATAACAAATTCCCAAAAGAGGTTTTTTCATTTCAAATATCTCTTTTGTAGGTAATGGCGCATCTGAATTGAAAACACTAGAAGGCCCTCCTGAGAAAATTATTCCTTTTGGTTCTAGTTTTTTTAATTCATCTATTGAAATGTCATATGGAACTAGTTCTGCATAAACAGAAAACTCTCTAATTCTCCTACAAATAAGATGACTATACTGAGATCCAAAATCCAATACAACTATTTTATCCATAAGATCACTTGTTTGAATTTTCAATCATTCTAGAAAGAGACCAAGTAGCTGTATTGATAATTTCATTTACTCTTTCTTGATTTCGGTAATTTTTGATAATAATTTCCCTAATATTGGAACCATTTTTGTTTACTATACAATCTATTATGGATTCTTTTTGCAATCTTCCACTTTGTGCTTCTTCTGAATCTTTTTTTTTCATTCCGCCAATTATTCTATCTAAGAAAAATGTTTTGAAAGGCGGTGTTTCATCATTTAACCCAACACTTTCGTCTAAAACTATGGAAACCTGTTCAGAAGTAACATATGCATTTGCAATTATCGGGCCGTCATCTCCTTTTTTAATGGGGATTGAATAATCTGATTTTGTTGATTTTGATGTAGTACCTAGTGAGGATGCTTTTGTAAAACTTGACTGTTTAATAATTAGATTTAAAACTCTCAGATTTTTCTCAAGATTTTCAATTTCTACTTTATGTTGTTCAATTTGTGTGGTAATTTGATCTTTCAAGTTTAGAATATCTTTAATTTGTTCCTCAGTAAACTCCATAACTAATATGATAAAGTAACTGTATTAAAACGCATTCTCTTAAGAAACAATGTTTTTAATGTATTTGTAAGGAATTTTTTTGAATCCCTTAATTTGTTTTGACGTAGTATAAAGATCTAAAGAATTTTTGGTGGCAAGCCATTCTAATAGTTTTTTTCCTTTCCTAAGTTTTTTTAACTTTATTTTCTTGTTTGAAATTTTTGTTTTGGAAAACTTTCCAATATTTGGTCCAAAATCCATTCCAAATAAAATTATTTTTTTTGCTTTTAGGTAACGCGCAAGAAAAACACATCTATCACCATCAGTAAAACCACCAAAATTGTATATTTTTCGAAATGGTTTGCCTTGTGTCGTTCCTATACAATTTCTAAATTCTTTAGCCAGTGATAATTTTTCTGAATTATCTCCATGTGCATGAACAACAAATACAGTTTTTGTTTTTCCCAGTTTTTTTAAAGATTTAATGTCTCCATCAAGATCCGTTATGACTACATCAGGTCTTATTTTGTTCTCAACAAATGCTTTGATAGCACTATCAGCCACAATTTTTGTTATTTTATCATATTTTTTCAATATTGAAATAGAATTACTAAGCGATGGTCCTGCACCAATTACAAAAACTATTTTGTTTTGAATAAGTTTTCTTAAATTTTTTAGAGAGTAATTGTTTTTTAGAATTAAACTCAATTGTTTTGCTGATTCAAAATCCTCAAACTTACTATAGCCAAATTCCTGTAATATTTCCAAATATCTAGTATTCCATCCATTAATTGTCATATGACTCAAATTGCCAATCCTAATCATAAATCATGTGAATAAACTTGGTTCTGTGAAAGTGGGGGGAACAAACCCCGTAAGAATTATGGGAATAATTAACACAAGTCCTGAATCCTTTTATAAAAAATCGATAAAGACAAAGAAAAATGAAATTGTAGATGCAATTCAAAAAATGGACCAAGATGGTGCAGACTTTGTTGATATTGGAGGAATGTCAACTGCGCCATATCTTAGTACCTTGGTTTCTGAAAAAATAGAAAAAAAACGCATTATTGAGGCTATAAAAATAATTCAAAAGGTCTCAAACCTTCCCATATCCGTGGATACATGTAGAGCAAGTGTAGCTAAACAAACTTTAGAATATGGAGTAGAAATCATCAATGATATTTCAGGATTAAAGTATGACAAAAATATGTTAAAAGTAATCAAAGAATTCCAACCATCCCTTATTTTGTCCGCATTTAGTAACAAAACTGTTAGTGGGAATCTTTTAAGGGAAACAAAAGAACTTCTAAAACATAGTTTACAACTTGCAAAATCAGCAGGAGTTCCAACAAAAAAAATTGTTCTAGATCCTGCGATCGGTTTTTTTAGAAAATCAGGAAAAGGTCAGTTCTTTACAAAAATTAATTCAGATTGGGTAAAAAGAGATCTTTTAATTTTACAAAATCTAAAGTCCATAAAATTAGGACTTCCGATAATGGTTTCAGTCTCTAACAAATCATTTATTGGAAAATTACTGAAAAAAAAAAATCCTTCTGATAGAATTTACGGTTCTTTAGCAGCTGAGATATTTTCTGTAATTAACGGTGCAGATGTTATTCGTACACACAATGTAGGACAGATCAAGAATGCACTTGTAATTGCGGAAAGATTAGCTCAAAAAAAAACAGGAAAGGCTTATAATACTTCATAAATCATGACTATAGGTTTCATTGGAGTTCAAGGAAGGTCTAACCTTTGACGACGTACTCTTAGTCCCTAAATTTTCTGATATCACTAGTCGTTCTCAAACTAACTTAGAAACAAAACTTTCTAAGAATATCTCTCTGAATATTCCGTTAATTAGTGCAAACATGGACACAGTTACCGAATCCTCAATGGCATTGGCCATGGCTCAACAAGGAGGTCTTGGAATAATTCATAGATTTTTAACAATTGAGGAGGAAACAAATCAAATTCTAAAAGTGAAGCGTTCAGGAAGCGTAATGATTGAAAACCCGTACTTTATTGGACCAGAAAAGACAGTAAATGACGCAATAAGCTATATGGGCGAAAAAGGTGTGCATGGTCTCTTGGTAATGGATTCTGAATCAAAACTAGTAGGAATATTAACACGTAGAGATGTAGTGTTTGAGTCAGAATCAAATCAGCTAGTGAAGGATATAATGACTAAAGACGTCATAACAGCAAAACTAGGAATTAATTTGGATGAAGCTAAACAAATTCTACATAAACACAGAATAGAAAAACTACCATTGACTGAT
>CAWTZT010000089.1:0-2912 GCA_963919845.1 Thaumarchaeota archaeon CSP1-1 | reverse complement strand
TGATACTGCTTCATGCAAATTTGGATCAAAAATTTCTCCTAATGCGTTTATTGGAGTTACACCGTATTCAGATAATAACGAATCAACATTTTTTAAAACCGATTCAAGTCCTGCTACATTTACATTTTCTTCAATCATTGATTTTTTAGCACGATTAAAATCATCATAAATGGGAAGAAAATTTTTCATAAATTGATCGATTTTTGCATTTACCCCATTTTGTATGTCAGTATTAATTTTTTTTTGTAAATTTTGAAAATCGGCAAGAGAACGTTTTAATTTTTCTTCGCATGATGCAAGATCTTGTGTTGATGAAGAGAGTTTTTCTTTTAATTCTGATAGAGTAGAATCGTTAGATTCAATATCAGAATCTCTCTTTTCAGCAATTGGTTCTGTTTCAGTTACTTCATTGAGATTATCATCTACTTGTTTTTCCTCCTTTGAGAATTTTTTTTTATCTTCTTCTGACAATTAGGATGTTTTTTCGTTGGCTTATTTTATTTTTTTTGTATAACTTCACATAATGGACTAGTTTTAATCAAAATGAGGTCAGAATCTTTTCTTTTCTTCTCAATATTTTCATAATCTGATTTTGAACAAACTACAACTACTGTTGTTTTGTCACTATGGTAAAGGTCAAAATTTTGACCCTCAAAGGCTTCAACATCACCAATGTAATCTCTGAGCCGTGAAGTAAGGTTTTGTAGCATTTCTATCTTATCTCCACGCATTGCATGTTTATCCAAAGTCCATGAAATTGCAATTTTTGTTCTGCTTGCTTTAAGATCATTTTTTTTCAGTGTGATTCTAATTTCATCTATTAAACGCTTTATGTAGCCATCTAATCCTTTGATACTTCCATTAATCAAATACATTAGAGTGTTTGCTCCTTCAAAGGAAGAACCTAAAGTACGTAAATCATAAAGGCCATTAATCATATCATCTAGAAAGATTTTGTTGAAATTATCCGAAGTAAGATCAGATTTTGTAATTTCATCTTTGGCAAATTTACAAACTTCTAGAACACTACACAACTCAGAAAATCGTGAAAGCACGTTAATAGCATGAAAATGTTCAGCAGAAGAAAGAGCTACAAATTTTTTTTCGGTTTTTCCAGTTTTTAATAGTTCCTCTAATTTAGGATCTTTGGTACTATCATATGACCCAATCACATTAGGAATTTGGTTAGGATCTCCAAGTGGATAATAATAATATGAAATTGTCTTTCCCACTTCTAATCCGGTTACATGTTCAAGTAAGGATATGTTTTCATTGTTTCCACCAAATCCAGTTGCAAGATTGTATATTACTGCACTTCCCTTCTTTAAAGGAGCAGTCGCATCTTTGAATTTAGAATTTACTTCTGTTTTGGTATCTTGACCAGTCTTTCTAATCCTTGGTGTAAAAAATAGATAGTTTGCTTTAGAGATTGCTACATCAATTGGTTCCATAGATAATATAGGTTCATCCTCTTTGAGGGATGTAACATTTGGATAGGTTTTTGCGATTTCTGATTTTATTGATATTGCAGAGGGGGTGGATTCATCAATTATGTGGACATCTGCCCCTTTTATTGCCATTTGGCAAGCTAAAGCATACCCCTCAGTACTAAGTCCAAAAACAACCACATTAGCCCCTGCCATTACATTGAAGCTAGGCAAATAGACTAAGAAAAACTTATTGAACTTCGAAATTCTATCAAAAATACTTGAAAATTTGGTTTGATATCCTTACTCCTAAGCAGGTTTTATTTTTTGAGCCTATGATCAAGAAATTACGAAAAAAACACAGTGTTCTTTGTACTTCTAGAAATTATAGAGAAGCAATCCAACTTGCCAAAATTCGGAATTTAAAAGTTCATGTTATTGGAAAACATGGTGGAGCAGAGCGTTATTCAAAATTAAATGAAAGTCTAAAGAGGATGGTTGATCTTTCAAAAATTGTTAAAAAATATTCTCCTGATCTTACCATTAGCCTTTGTTCTCCAGAAGCATCAAGAATTTCATATGGATTGGGAATAAAGCATATAGTATTTTCCAATGCTCCTCATGCAGAAGCTGTAATGAAGTTATCAATACCACTTGCCCAAAAGTTGTTAACTCCCTGGATAATTCCAAAAAGAAAATTTTCAAAATATGGAATTTCAGAAAAAGATATCATTCATTATCGGGCATTAGATGAATACGTCATAGTAAAGGAAAAACCAAAACGAAAAACACTACCGCCTTTAAAACTAAAAAGAAACAAGACCATCTTGTTTAGAACACATGAATCTCAAGCTTCGTATTTTTTAAAAAGTAGGAAGATCAATATTGTTTCTATGATAAAAAAAATAGCAAAAGAGTTTCCAGATTATAATCTAATTGTTCTAGGAAGATATTCTAAACAAATTAATGAATTACAAAAAAATCTTGGTAAAAATATTACTGTATTAAATAAAGTGGTAGACAGTGGAGAGATCCTTTCAATTTCAGATGTTTTTATAGGTTCTGGCGGAACAATGACCCAAGAAGCAGCATTAAAAGGAATTCCTACAATTTCATACAGTGCGGTTCCAGGATATCAAGATGAAGAATATCTAGTAAGAAAAGGATTGGTGAGAAAGGGAAAAAATCCTGAAACAATTGTGAAATTAATAAAAGCACTAACAAAATCTGATAAAAATGCCAGAAAACTGAAGGCAAAAAAAATCCTTGACAGCATGGAAGACCCCTTTCTCAAGCTCGAAATTGCCATAAAATCAGTTACAGAATGAAATTTTAAGGGAGGTTAAACTTATTTCGTGGTCCGGCAGCCCGGTAGAGGATTTAATCCGCCGAGTGTAGAGGTCAAGCATAGGGGCCTTTGGAGCCCTTGACCCCAGTTCGAATCTGGGCCGGGCTACCTATTTTGTATAAATGGAAACTGAATTA
>CAWTZT010000088.1:0-3048 GCA_963919845.1 Thaumarchaeota archaeon CSP1-1 | reverse complement strand
CCTTGACCATCAGCATCAAGCATTATAGGAATATTGTTTTTATCACGTGCAAGTGAATGTTGCATGTCAGGATTTGAAAAATCAACGCCAGTATCTACAATTGCAATGTTAATTCCAGTACCATTGTAATTGTATTTTTCAAATACTTTATCAGATTGAACAATTTTTCCAATTTGTGAAATTTCTGGAAGATCTTTAGAATTATTTATATCATGAAAATCTAACTCAATGTCTTCCATAACATAATATCCCTTGTTTTTGAGCTTTTCGGCTTGTGTTTCAGAAAGAACTGCTACAGAAAAAAATCCGTTTTGTGAGTTTACACCTTGTAAAAGATTATTGTTTATTTTATTAACATCATCAGGAGAGCCTGATCCAAATACTAGATATCTATCAAGTTTTTGTTGTGAGGTTGAAGGATGTATCTTTAAGATACTAGATGTTTCCTCTAGTTCGAAGTTTTTACTTAATTGTGGGGTATGGCTAGGTACTAGTTTTGGTGCTAGTTTTGGGGCTAGTATTGGTTCAGCCTTTAGCAGTTCTGAAGTTTGGCCAAGGTTAAAACTATCAAATGAATTTTTGTTCTGGGGAACTAAATCTCCTCCCAAAAATGCATATGAATTTCCAATTAATAATGAGCCAGAAATTAGGATTAATAATAAAGGTAGCACCTTGTGCATATTTGTAAGAGAGTTGTTTTTTATATTATAGATATGTATGTTTTAACCTACAGTTGTCTTCTTCTTGCCAAAATAGCAATCTGTAAGGCAACAATGATCCCAATTGATGCAACTATAGGGAAAAATAAAGAATTTAGCTGAACTGAGGCCTCCTCAATGTTTGTTACCGATGTTGAAACTGAGGTTACACTAGTATCGATGTTTTCACTTGCACTCTCAAGGGTTGCTCCAAAACCCTCAATTTCTGTTTTTAATTTGTTTAGCTCATCAGAGGTTTCATCTAAAATTCTATTTAATTTAATTACCTGTTCTGCAACTCCACTAATATCCTG
This sequence comes from Thaumarchaeota archaeon CSP1-1, assembly GCA_963919845.1. GTDB lineage: Archaea > Thermoproteota > Nitrososphaeria > Nitrososphaerales > Nitrosopumilaceae > CSP1-1. The sequence continues at coordinate 2,036 of CAWTZT010000088.1, read as the reverse complement.
ACTTAGAACTAGCGTGGCAGCTGAACCGTGTGAAACTGTTCCTTTACTAAAAGTTACAATGTGAAAAACAAAAGTTCCCTTATTTAGTGGCGTAAAATCAATAAAATAAAGTCCTTGATGCAGTGCTGTAAATGATGTTGCAAGACTTTGCACATGACCACTTGGATGATGTACGTGTGATGTTCCCAAAAGTTCGTTTGGATCACCACCTATTAGCAAACCATCGCTAGTTGTTTGAACAAAAACTCTGAATGGCTGATTAATTGCTGCAGTTTCTGGTGCAAATACTAGAGTAGTTACTCTACGTTCTATTGGCACTTTTATTAGTTCAGATGACGAAGTAAATTTTACATCTATTGAACGAGATATTCCATTTTGGGTAGTGCTAATTGCCTCGACAGTATAGGTTCCATATGGAAAACTTGTAGAGTTTTGTGGCCAAGTTAATAGTATATGATTAAAAGATCCTTCGTTATCAACAATTACTTGATCAAATTTTGCAATTGTTCCATCCGGTGCAAATATTCTTAGAATTAGATTTTCATTTGATAGTGCTCGTCCATACACAAAAAGTGGTTGGCCATCTGAATAAACATCACTGTCAGTAAAAAAGTCCAATTCTTCAGCATAGATATTTGGAATTGTGTTAATGCCAAGAATTATTGTAAAAAAAACAACAGATGCAATTTTCAATTTAAAATACAAAGGATATCCTCATAGATATTACTTCTGAAAAAATGATCTATACAATAATTGGTTTTTTTGGATTTTGAATAAAAAAAAGAAAAAAGGGGGGTGTGAATTTTTTTCTAGTCTTAAATGACGCGTATGTCTACTGATACTGGTGGCGACAATGCAGTTGGATTATCTACGCTCTGCCAAACAAACACTGTTGCAGTGAATGTTCCTGCCGAGTCTGATATCCATGACAATGCCGGACTGAATGATTGTCCAGGTGATAGTGAACCAGTAATCCATGCAAGTGAGACTGTGACTCCGTTGCTATCCTGTATCTGTACCAAGTATGCGAATGATTGCTCTCTATCCTGACCATTTGCTAAATCAGCAGTAATCTGTACCTGTTGATCCACTTGGACTTCCGCTAGTGCGTTTCCAAATGCATCTACTACTCGAGCATTAGCAGCTGGTGCTCTCTCGAGTGGAGGTACGATTGTACCGATTATTGAAGTGCCAGTAATATCAAGTTCATCAGACCTTGTGTACGGATCTGGTAGTGTATTGTCCTCATATTCTGCGGTGATTGTGTCACCTTCTGAAACTCTGAGTCTGTGACCTGAAGATTCGTCGGTAGTAGTGAAGAACACTGTACCTTCGTAAATTCCGGTTGCCTCATTAGTTTCAGTTACAGTAAGGTCAATACCGCCGGCGTCTGAATCTGACCAAACGTCGACATCAAAGTTGTCTACTGCTTCTGGGTTTAAGTTCATGTCTGGGTCAACCACTCTTACAACACCTGTTCCGCTTGCTGGGTAACTTGCCTCAAGCCATTGGGTTTCACCAATATTCCATCTGATTAATGAGGAACCTACTACAGTTTCATCCTCTGAGAATTCAAAGGAGACTGTAATTCCGTCATCATCAGTGGATTGGAGGAATCCGCTTGTTGGACCTTCACCTATTGTTCGTGGATTGGTATCATCACCACGGGCACAATTACCGAATCCATCCTGACCTGTTTCGGTTTTACCGTCAGAGTCATGACAGAATCCAGTAAGGATTACCTCACCGGTGAATATGCCTGTGTCAGTACCTGTTTCGGATAACTTGTATCTATCAAGATTGTTTCCTCTCGTTGCGACCTTTATTGGGTCTGCAGGAGAGTTACCAATCTCGTCAATCAAGTCACTATCGAAATTATGGTCAGGTGCGACAATGGTAATGTATAGTTTATCAGTCCAAGTGTATACTTTTTGGTCAAGTTCCACAGTTGCTCCGAAGTTTGATGTGAATATTGTCAAGTTGATATCTTCATCTTCGTCACCTACGTGGTCGGCTCCAGATGGACCCCAATCAGT
>CAWTZT010000087.1:0-13588 GCA_963919845.1 Thaumarchaeota archaeon CSP1-1 | reverse complement strand
GTATTTTATGGACAAATTGGGTATTGAAATTTAAATTAGTGAAATAATGTTTCCGATAAAATTATGCTTGAGGCCAAATAAAACCGATTGGCTCAAAAATGACGTTTCTAATTCGATTAAACAAGTCCATTATTACTTTTAGCTGTTCTAGAATTATCTCATCTTTCTTAGATATTTCCTCTTCTAGCATTTTCACTTTTTCTTCTAGTTCTACAACACGGTCTTGGTTGTGCGGAACATCAATAATTGAAGGTTCGTATTGAGGTACTGCAAATGCTTCAAAAGTAAGCACTGGCTCTGGAGTAGTAGGTAACTCGGATTTAATTTCATCTAGTCTATCAATTAATTTGTTTAATCTATCCTTACCATCATAACTCCATATTGGGTCATTATAGAGTAAAAAACAATCTCGAACAACCTGAGCGTTCTTTTGTATAGTGAACTGTGCCTCAGTAAGATATCGGTATTGAGGATACCAATCTTCACATCTTTGCAAATTTTGAATCTTGTCTCTTATCTCTGCCTGGGTATAGTTATCTTCGATTTCACCATAACGAATTACCACTACTGTTTCACAATTTCTTTTGGCAACAGTCTTTTCAGCCTCAGATAGCCTATCTTGGGCGTCAATTTTTACTTTACAATCTCTAACTTCTTCTCTCATTTGTTTTTCTAATTCAGTGTACCTAGCATCTTGGGCATAAGCTGGAATGACTAATCCCATTAGGGAAAAAATTACAAGTGCATAGAGCAGCTTCATGTTACCAAATCCGATTAATTTTACATAAGTGATGCGTATAATTTCTTAGCGCACCTAAGTGCACAAAGTAATGTTTTTATAGATTTAGAAATTTTTTTCTGATTCTATTATGATCGTCTTTAGTTGTATATTGAAAACCTAAATTTGTTTAGGAAATTGCAAAAAATCGGACTTTTGAAGGTAAATTATAAGACTATACAATCCGACAAAACCTGCTAAAGCAAATGAACCAACCAATTGGGTCTGTTGTTTAGGTGGAAATTCTGCAAATCCGAAAGCTTTTTCATTGATCACAAAGCTAGCAAAAAGAATCAAGAAAAAAACCAATACTTTTCCTTTCGTATACATCACCATTTCCTAATTTTAGTAAGTAAATTAGGCTAAAATATTATAGTTTGTCAACATACACATACACTAATCAATAAACATCTTAGTAAAATCTAAAGAAAAAACTTAGGATTTTTTTAGCAAATATTAAAATTTAAAAATAGTTTTCCATTTTTCCCAATTATTTCCAAATATAAAACGTCCATGTTAAGGCTACCATTGAAATTGATGATAATATATAGGAAGTATAATATCCTAGTTTTTTTCTTTTTTCAAACAATTCTGTTCACCAATAGTAATTTGGAACTTAAAGTCAAAAACGATGAGTACTCTGACGACAGTTCCAAATACTAAAAGTAGTTTTGATTCTTAGTATATAGATCGTACTGATAATTTGTACGTAAACGCTTTAATACAAAATCAAGGAGTATTGCTACCCAATTGTCCAGACCACGCTGAATTTAAATCCGCCAAAGTAAAGGAATCGTGGTATCATGTGGGGAGACCCATCTCCCCTCATGAATTATAAAGTTTCACTGAATTGTTCTACGATATTCTTATGTAATCGGAGATGGCAAAATTGGATCCTTGAGTAGATCTACTAATGTTACTATAGCGATTATTTTTCCCATACTATTTGTGGGCACTGCATTTGTTCTTGGAATAATAGAGTATTCTCCACAAAACACTCAGGCATTTTTACAAAGTTTAGATAAGACCAAAGAAGAAATTATTGATCTCTCTCAAGGTAGAATCACAATAGAGGAGAGTTTTGATAAACTTCAAACCAAAATTGATAAAGTAACCCAGCAAAGCAGTAAAAAAATTGATAATGTAATTAAATATACAAAAAAAAAGGTAGCACCTTTAAGTAATGATGAATCAAAGCCTGATTTCGATTTTTATGAGATTGAAAGAATGGTTCATGACTTGACTAATCAACAAAGAGTAAACAATGGTCTATCACCACTAACATTTGATTTAGAAATTTCTGAAATTGCTAGAGCACATAGTCTGGATATGTCAAATAGAAGTTATTTCTCACATCAAACACCAGAAGGATTAGTTCCAACAGATCGTGCAGATAAAGCTGGTTACTCTTGTACAAAAATGGTAGGCATGATGATTTACTCTGGAATTGCAGAAAATATTTTTCAGGGAAATCTCTATGATAGTTACTACACTGTAAATGGAGTTATTACCTCATATAGTTGGAATACTAACGAAGATATTTCTAAGATAACTGTAGATGGATGGATGGATTCCCCAGGACATCGGAAAAATATTTTAACAGAAATGTTTGATCGCGAAGGAATAGGAGTAGTTATTTCTGCAGATGATAAAGTTTACATCACACAGAATTTTTGTTAATTATCTTACTCTTGCCACATCTATTTCAATTTGAAAGATTTCCCTAAATATTCTGTTTATCAGCTAAAATAGTGAAAATGAAGCTAGTTTGTTAAACTAGCCTAATGAATCACAATCACGCATTAAAGGTATGACAATGGAGCCTCAGAGTACATATTCATTTGCTGAAAAACCTCAGACAAATAATCAGGATTACACGGTTGCTTTTTCTGGCAGAACACAAAATTTTTGCATTGGTTTGGTTGATATCGTAAATTCTACTAAAATCTCTGCTAATCTTCACGAAAGAGAGTGGTGCCAGTATTATGTGGTATTTTTAAACTCTATGGCAAAAATTCTCAAAAAATTTGGAGCTATACCTCTAAAGAATGGGGGTGACAGCATATTGTATTATTTTCCACAATCTACAAATCTCAAAAATGAATTTGGATTTATTGGATGCTTGGAATGTAATCTGGCCATGTCCGAAGCACATCAACTTATCTCAGAATCTGTGGAAATGCAAGGTTTGCCAAATCTTGATTATCGGATTAGTTCAGATTATGGTAAAGTTGTGATTATGGAACCAAATTCTTTGTCTCCAATTGATATAATTGGTCCGCCAGTCAATATGTGTTCAAAAATAAATCACTCTGCATCCAAAAATGGCATAGTAATTGGTGGAGATTTGTATGAAATGGTAAAGGATCTAAAGTATTACCGTTTCAAGCAGACTAATGGTTTTTCAATTGGTTTAAAATATTCTTATCCCGCTTATACAGTAACAAGGAAGATCTGAATTCAAGTTTTTTGCAGGCAAGTATACTAAGCACTTTAACCTTTCTACTGAATTATTTCAAATTCCTAAATAAGATTGCTATTTAGTTTTGTAATTGAAATTGAAGGGCAATAATCAATTTTTAGTTTTATCAATTTTTACATCTTTTATTCTATTATTTTCAGTTATAGGACCAAATTCAAATAATTTAGTTTTTGCACAAAATACAGAGTTCACTGTTTTGAAAGATGATTTGCTTAAGAGTCCTATTGCATTAAGTATGTTAGAAAAGATTGAACAATCAAAAAAGATACTAGCAGACTTGCAGGCTGGAAAAAAACCATTAAATGAACATCAAAAATTCATTGAAGAACAAAGAAAAATAGTAAATGAACGTCTTCAAGCCGATTTAGCTCGAATGAATCATGATTACCAAGAGTATACTCCTAGGGCTGCATTTTCAAAATTTCTTTCTGGTGTAAATGGAACTTATCATGAGATTTATTGGGGCCAGTTTAACCATCTTGAAAATAAAATACAACTTGCGCGTAATGCCATGAATGTTGTTTTACAAAATGGAGGTAGTTATCATGAGGCCCAACAGGAATATTTCAAATATGCATCCATGTCTAGGGCAGAAATGATTCAAGTTAATCAAGATCTTAACATTAAATTTGGATTTGCTGATCCGGATGTACAAAAGGCATTCAATAAATTTGGAAAATTACCTAGGACCGAAAAATAATTAGCCAGTTGTAAATTTGCTAGAAATCACGAATGAAATATATTTTTTTGAATTTCATTAATTGTTTGGTTATTCAGTCATTATAAAAAATGGGAGGCGAGGACGTGTAAAGGAATCGTTTACGGTTGTAGTATTATGGAACTGATGATGTCCTCGTCCCGTAATAATATAATCAGAACCAAAAAATAACTGATTGTTTGTAATTTTCTCCAAACAAAAAAAAAATAAGGCTAATTCTTTAAAAAAGGCAAGAAATTACAGATTCTTACTTTACACATGTAATGTCTGGGAAAAATTACAAACAATTTCTTAACTATTTTTTCTACTTAAGATTTCTAATGTCTAGAGTTGAAAAAAAAGTGGGCTTTGAAAAAAAGGCTATTTTGATTTTAAATGATGTAGCAGAAATTGTCTTAAAGTGGAATCTAGGAGATATTTCAGAACAACAGGCATTAAACAAGATTAATAACGCATTTAGAAAATAAGAAAAAGAGCTAAGGAATAATCATTGCTTTTTCTAACAATTTGATGCATTCCTTATTTTCTACGTGGGTTAAATCACGATTTTCTCTAATAGCTTCTACTATGACGTCTGCTAAGGCACTAGTAATTTCCTTTTGCGAATACATAATACTACAAATAAACAGATACAAAGAAAGGTTATTTTTCCATGTGTTTTCAAATTGAAGAACAAGCCAACTAATATGAATTTTTTAGATCCTGTAGGAAGAAAATGATGTTTAATTTAACGGATTTTTGATGGAAGGATTACTTCGTGAGATTCAAATGTGCTCAAATAGAGTTCTAAGAAGAACTTGTCTCGTTGGAAAATTTTTATCATTGTATTTTTTGTTGAATCCAAAAATGAGTTCGTAAAATAATCATTTTTCAGAGAATCAATACAAAAATTCTTCCATTGTATGTGTTCTTTAAGGATGTAAGCTATTTTTTTATCCATTATTTTGTGGATCTTCATTTTTACTTATACTTGTTGTGATGAAAAGCTTCTTTTCAACTTCAGCCCTATGTTTTATACAGTAAAGTCCTATAATCCTACAATCATTGCAGTTCAGATACTTACTGAAATCAATCATGGAATTCATGGAAAAAAATTTCATTAATATATTGTTCTACTAAATTCTACTTTCTAAGATTGAAAAAAAAAAAGAAAGGTGAATGGTTTATGCGCAGCAAAGTAATTTTTTGAATTCCTCAGAAGTTCTTTCAAATCCACATTCGCGGCAAATTTGCCAACTACGATGTTTAAGAATTTTTAAAGGTGCTTCATAACTTACTGAATACATTTTACCACCACAAGAAGGACAAGGGATTGGTATTTTTACATTCATAAAAATATAATTATAAATTTTGAATTTAAGAAACGCGTAGGACTGATAAATTGTTCATTAATTTTTAAAATTTCAAATTAAAAAAATTTGGTTCTCTAATACCATGCCCCTGGTTCATTTACTACCTTTTGACTGGTTAACTTCTCCATAACTGGCGACCAATCACTTTTTTCTTCTCTAGCTTGTGCTATGGCATTTTTGTACATTAACTCAAAAGTCCAATTCAGTATTTCTCCCCAAATTGCCTTTATCGATTCCTCATCAGACCAATATACACTCGCTCGGACGGTATTCATAGCAATGATATTTTGAGCATTTTCTGTGGGGTCTTTACTCCATTTATCTAATACTCGATCACAAAAATCTAAAATTTCATCTTTGGTAAGAACAAGTCTATCTGGATCAAATTTCTTTTTTAGTTGTTTCATAAACAATTAGAAAAAAACTATAGCTCTTAATGTAGTTTTCAAATGTCATTTATGAACAATTCCTAAATATTAACAGATAGTAAAAATCGTGATATTTTATTTTAAATTTCTTCATTAGTTATTTTTAATTAAATCAAAATAATTTTTCATTACAAGAAAACAATTAACATTGAAATTGTAACATTACAATAAATTTAGTAGTGCTGTTGTATAAAAAAAATTTTTTTAACAAAGAGCCTGATGTTAAATTATTTTTCACGGTCATTTTTTTACGATCAGTTTATTAATCTGAATTTTTATGCCAGTGTCGTGTGGGTAAGCAGGAGGGACCCTATCGTCAATTCATTTTCATCTTCTCAGTTCCGAAATTATATTCTAAAAAAAATTCACGAAATTTTAGAGATAACAAATGATTATGGAGGATTAGCCCGTAGTTCTAATAATTATCCAATAAATATGGATGTGTATAATTTTTCTTCTTATGAAAATGAATTTAAATTAAAATCACAAAAAAGTTTATGGATTCTTCAATCTCTTACAGGAAAAACTGTTCCAATGAATGTAATTAATATTGATATAGTTGATTCAAGTGAAAGAGTAAAACAGATTTCTTCAAGACAAGTGGAATATTATTATAAAACATTCATTGAAAAAACGGCGGAATTAATAGAACAGTTCGGTGGTTTTATCTTAAAAAATGTCGGTGACTGCGTCATAGGTTTTTTTCCTTCTGGTGATAATATTAATGAAAATCACGATACTGCAGTGCTATGTGGTTTAGAAGCAATTGATATGATTAAAAACATGAATGAAGATTTCAAAGATAGAGGCCTGCCACCAATTAATTGTAGAGTGGCGTCAGATTTTGGTGAAGCAAGGGTTGTTCAAATTAAATCTAGAGGAAATTATTCTACATTAGATCTATTTGGAAATGCCTTAAACAAACCTACTAAGATTTTACATCACGCAAAACCTGATCAGATGGTAATTGGGGGAGACCTTTTTGCTAATTTTATGTCAGATTTTAGAGAAGGAATTGACAAAAAATTCATCAAAATTTTTTCAGATAATTTTGATTTTGATTTTAAATTAATTCACAAATTTGACATTACTGGAAGCGAGAACTATCCCGTATTTCTTGTCAATAGATCATAGATTTTTTTTCTAAATTTTATTTAATTTCAATAGGTTAAAGAAAACAAGAATGATGTAAGATGTCAAAAAGTAGAAGCTTTCTTGCTGAATAGTTAAATCATCAATTAACCCTTTGCTTGGATAAACCGATTTTAGTAACAATTGCATTGCTTGCTTTAGTATCTAGTCTATTTGCCACTACGGAAGCCATGAAAAGCACTCCTTTCGATTACGAGGTATCTGGATTAGAAATTACAAATTTTGAACTAGATTTTAATGATATAGAAATTATACTTGATGTAAGAGTGATTGAGCCTTTAGGCACAATCGAAATTTCTTTTGAACGGGAATTTTTTGATTCAAAGTTCTTAGGCACAGATGAAGATTTTACTATAATTGCTGATGGGGAACTTGTGTATTATACAAAGGTACAGAACAGCTTACAGCATAGAACTATTAAATTCAATATTCCTTCTGGAACAACTACAGTTGAAATATTTGGTACAAAACTAATGGGACTTGAAATAAACCATGACGCACCAAGCAATCAAGATAATTCACAAATACTTCAAGATCAAAGTTCGAAATCCAAAGAACTTTCTATAGAAAATAAGCAGTTAAAAGAAGAAAACGAATTCTTGAAAAAAGAAAATGAAAGACTTGATAGTAGAATATTTGAGTTAGAAAATCTTATTTCTGCTCTACAACAGCAAGTGGGTAACCTAAATGCTCTAGTTCTAGAGCAGGTTAATGTAATTTACAAATGGTTCTTAGGTTAATCTTTAGATTAACAAAAAATAATTTTAATTTTTTTACTAACATAAAAATTTAAGAAGAATCACCAAAAGACATATCATGAATGATATTGATCCCATACAAAAAGGGGATGAGTTTGGTGCAGAATTCAGTTAATATAAGCAATGCAATACTAAAACTGAATATGTCAGAGAAAAAATCAACTGGTGAATGGGATGTTTTATGGCAAGATTATTCAAAGATTTGGGAGAAATGGCAAGAGGTTTTTGATACATTTCAAAAGACAACTAAAGAAATGCAAAATAAGTATAATGAAGTCATGGAAAAAGCAGCTTCTGAATCAAGCAAAGATACAATGAAAGAGTTTGGTGATAACTGGCAAAAGGCGATGAGTGATGCTGGGATAAATGCATTTAAACAGTTTGAGACAAGTTGGCAAAAAGCGATGAGTGAGTATAGTACTACCGCTTTCAAAGAGTTTGGAGAAAGTTGGCAAAAATCTATGAATGATTCGGGTCTTGAGGCAATGAAAAATTACGGCGAGATGATGAATAAATTTACTGACACCTGGAAAAAGACGTGGAGAAGCTAACTACTCCAATTAGAAAATAAAATCACAAAATTCAAGCCTAATTACTTATTCATTAATCAGGTTTGATTAGATCTTGATCACTTTCTATCTGTATGGTGCAATGAGTAATTCCAAATCTTTGTTTCAATATTTTATTAATTTTCTTTAATAATTCATTAGTTTTATGAAGAAATTCTGGTTTTACTTTGACATGTACTGTCATAGCATAAAGATTAGAAGTAAGGGTCCAGACATGAAGATCATGTATTTCAGTTATTTCTTCAAAATTTTCTAATTCTTTAGAAATATCATTACTATTAATTTCTGTTGGAGTACCTTCCATGAATATATGTAGACATTTTTTACAAAGCAACAAACCAGAACGTATAATCAGTATTGAGATTCCTACACTAACAATTGTATCAACAATTGGAAATGCTGTGAAATAGATAATTATTGCACCAACAATTATTCCGATAGAAGATATTAGATCTCCAAGAACATGCAGATAAGCACCCTTGATATTCAGGTTTGATTTGCTATGGGGTTTTAACAAAAATATCATTACAATATTTGCAGCTAAGCCAATTGAAGCAAAAATTAAAAGTATTTCAGTTTCAATTTCTGAAGGATGTAAAAATCTTTGATAAGCTTCGAATAAGATAAAAGCTGCCATAATGATAAGCGTAATTCCATTAATGAAGGCTGCAAGTATCTCGGCTCTGTGAAAACCAAAAGTAAGTTTTGGGGAATGGGGCCTATTGGCAATTCTAAAGGCAAATAATGTAATTCCTATAGCTGAAAAATCTATTAAAAGATGAAATGAATCGGCAATAAGTGCTAAACTATTACTTAGTATCCCCCCAGTAATTTGAAATACAAATGTGGAAATGGAAACTAGGAAAATAATCTTCAGTTTTCTTTGAATAAAACTCTGATCATTTCTAAATTCATTCAATTTAATAATTTTTCTTCATAAACATGTCGCAATTATTGTTGTGGTTAAACAATATGGACAATAAAGTATTCGAAAAGTTCGAAATCCGATTTAATAAAAAAAAAGAAAGTAAGATTTCTTTATTGCAGGAAGTCACTCTCTTACTTTCTTCGTATATGTACTAGCTGCTGTACTGCTATTCCCCACGACAGTAGGGTAAATGCTACTGGGAATATCCCACTTGTTAGCGTCGGTAGAAGTCCTGAAATTTCTGCGCCGTTTGCATACATTGCTAGTACAACTGGCAGAATTGCCAGTATTATGACCATCTTGTATTTTGCAATACTAGATTTGCCATGTTGTTTTTGTACTTGTGTTGCCATTTGATTTCACAAGTTAGAAATAAGTCAAGTATTTAGAATGGACCTAACTTTTTGAGTTATCCCAGTTCAAAAGCTAAACTTTTTCACAACGAGAGTTCATGTTTTGAACACTTGGGCATATTGTCTCATATCTAATTTTTTGGTATGTTAGATGATCTTGATAAGAAAATTTTGAATATGTTAATTTCTAACGGTAGACAGTCTACCAGAGCAATCACAAAAAAACTTGCTGAGGAAGGAATTAAAATTTCTGAGCGTGGGCTAGGAAAACGAATTGCACGGCTTGAACGTGAAAAAGTCATTTTAGGATATACTGCTATTATTGATATGAAAAAGGTTAACATGGGTTATCCAAGATTAGTTACAGTAAAACTTTCTTCTCCTAAAAATTTTGTACAAAGACTAGGAGAAATGCGAGAGTATCTAACAAATGCACCTTTTTGTGACTTTTCAGCTCGTTCAAATGGAAGTATTGATTGGATAGAGCTGAAATTCTTTAACACCAAAGAACAGGCCAATATGGAAGCGGATCTTTACAGGACCTGGTTTGGAGATATAATCGAGGACTATCAATCATATGATTTGGATGTTTACAAATTTGGTTGGCAGCTCTTTGAAGAAAAAGATTTTCATTCTTTCATTCAACGAATGCATAAAAAAGTAGAAGAAAAACCCATTGCCTTATCAAATAAAAAAAATTCAAACTATTTCAAATATCAGCTACCAGCCTAAAAACTATTAATTTTTTTATTTGAAATAATCTTTAAGGGAAATTCGATCAAGTTTTGGAATTTTAGCAATTTCAAATCCTTGAGCTTGTTTTGATAAAGATTTAGTGGCGTCAATTCCAAGCTTGGCAGTCAGTAATTTTTTTTGGTCACTAGAGGGATCTAGGCTTGAACCTCTTACATTTTTAAGAATTATCAGATCTCTATCAGCTTGAAATCTTGTCGCCATGGCATATTCAACTGATTCTGGATTGTTAGGATCAATATCTTCATCTACAACTGTTACCATTTTCAAGGAACGATGTACATCAAATGTTTTTTTAATAATTTTTTTTCCATCAGAGTCATGTCTTTTGTTAATTTGAATCACAGCATGAAGCCAATTGCATCCACCATTTGTCATTGAAACTTGTTTAATTTTTGGAAAATGCTTCTTTAAAGTTCCATTCAGTTTAGCTTCAATAGGCATTCCCATTAACAATCGATGTTCTGAATAACCAGAAAGAACATCATGAAAAATGGGATTATTTCTATAATACAATGTTTCTAGCTCGAAGACAGGTTGTGACCTTGCAAAATCATATGTTCGAAGCATTTCAACCATCCACTCTTTATGCGTTCTATTATGGAGAAGTCGACCCTCCATGACTATTTCTGCACCTGATGGAACATACAAGCTCGAAAAGGGACATTTTGATAATGTTAGTTTTCCACCTAAAATGGAGTTTGCAATATTTAGTTCATCTTTTCCCCAATCAGCTTGATATGCTCCTGCAATTGATATAGCTGGATGAACACCAACTGTGATAGCTACTTTAAGATCTTTTTTCCGTTTCTTTGAATACATAAACGCCCGATGTAAATCTCGGCCTTCAACCATTCTTATCGAAAAGTGTTTTTTATCGATGGGCATTAGCCTATGAAAGGAAGAATTTTGAGTTCCTGTTTCAGGGTTTTTAGTATAGACAATTGATGAGGTAATAAAAGGTCCAGGTTCTTTTTCAAAGTGGGTTACAATTGGAAGAATTGAGATATCTTTTGATTCGTTTTCTAAAAATTTTGGGTTAGGAATTTCCTGGGGTTTCCGAGCATGTTTTATAGAATGGATTACCTTCTCATGAATATTTGATTCCTTAGTGCCTAAAGCCATAGCAAACCTACTACGATTTCCAACTAAATTTGCGATGAGCCTAAACTTTTTTCCAATAATATTTTCAAAAAATATAGCTTGTTTTCCATCGACTTTTGCAGTTACTCCAGCAATTTCATATCGTGGAGATACTTTTTTCTTAATAGTTTTTAATTGACCATTTTTTTTAATTTGCGATATATAGTTACGTAAATCACTCAGCTCTAACCATCTCCATAATATTTGTCATCAATGCTTTGGCAACATCATTACCAAGTTCATTTGTTGCAAACATTGAAACAATACTAATTCCTTTTGCGTAGGTTGAAATTTTTTCAGCCGTCAATTTTAAAAAAAGTGAACCGGTTTTTGCGGGAATTATGGTAGTAGTTGTTGGTCTAGGCCCTGTACCTATAGAAACTACCATTGAACCCAGCTTTTGGGAACCTTCACTAATAGAAACAAAATTTCCATTTTCAAATCGTATTAACTGTACCTGAAAACTTCGATTTCCTACATCCACGGTTTTTTTTGTATACCCTGGGGTATCCATCAAATAGCTCGAGTAAACTTACGCCTTTATTGCTATCGCTTCAGCTTTCTTTTCCACCATAGTATCAGCTTCTACGCGAGCACGAAGTTTTGCTTTATACTTGAGGTTTCGTGGTTTGGTCCTTAGTCGGTAACCACAACATGGACACCATAGACCTTCCCATTTGATGAAGATTTCACAAATTTGGCATCTTCTCTGGCCGGAAGCATATCGTCCGGTTCCAACAGGCTTTTGAGCCTTGTATCTTACACAAATTCCTTTACACGTCATATTTTCATCAATTCCTTTAGTGTAAACTATTATAATACTCACAACTATTTAAGGATCGATCAATAATTTCTATAAAATTTTACCAATTTTTTTGTAAAAATTATGTTGATCGTTCATTTCAAAAACATAGATTTTAGAAAAAACCACCAAAACATAATAAATATTTATCGATTTTTTTGAAATTCGTTTTTTATCAAATTTTTAGGCAAGTTGTGTAAAACCATAAAAAGTTTTCAATAATCTAGAACGGTTTTTTAAAAAAATTTAGCCGGTTCTAGAGAGTGGCAAAATAAAGTGTCTGTAGCCCTCACGTTGAGTTATGTATTTTGCAGACATCATGTCTCTTTTACCTCGCTGATTATAGTTTTTTATCTTAAGTGAAGTTTTTCTTTCATCAACAAACTCCAATTCAAAGTCTGAACAATAACGCAAGTTTAAGGTAGAGATTATCTTTTTGGCAAGACTCATGTTTCCGTTTCCTATTTTTACAATTTTTTTTGTGGCTTTCAATTCAGCCAAAATATTTGTCACATGAGAAACCAAGAGATCTACAGATGTGTAGATTGACCTTTCAATTTCCAGTCCGTAGTAAAAAACAGAAAGCCCAGTCCTTTGTCCAGGATCAATTCCAATTATTAATTCATTTTTTTCTAATCCAGATTCTAACTTTTGAATCATCAGACCTTTAATTACAGCTAAATCTTTTCCTATAATTTCTTCATACAGCATTGCTTTTTGAGAGGATTTTGGTGCTTCTTTAGATGTTGTAAAAATGAGAACGCCCTCGTAAGAGTCAATTTCCTCAGGAAGAAGAGAATCATATTTTAGGTTAAGAGTTTGAAGGGCTTTTACGAATTTGTAATATGGTTTTCCATAAGTAGTGGCAATTCCTATACGAGATTGCTTTAATGGATCGATAATTAAGATCCATCTAGGTGAAATTTAGGTTTATGCCTTCAGTACAGTTGATACAACGAGACCAACTGCCTCATTAAACTTGGCATCAATCTTATTTTGAACATCTTTGAGGTTAAGATCTCCAGCAGTCATAATTCTTTGAGATTCTGAATTGGCTTTTTCACGGGATTCGGTGATTATTACTTCGGCTTCTTTGGTTGCTATTTGGGTAACCTCCTCTTGTAATTTGTCAATTTCCTTTTGGGCTTTCTGATTAAGTTCTTTTTTCATATCAGCTAGTTTTTCGTTTAGTGAATCAATATTTGATTCAAGTCCAGATAAAGCCTTGATAATAGTATCAATTTTTCCTGGAGCTGCAGTAGCTGCTGGTATTTCTTTAGAAGTATTTTTTTTGGAATCCATTTTTTTAGAACCTTTGAATTTCAAGTAAGATCAAAACCTCCAAATCCATTAATTAAATCATTCATTTACT
>CAWTZT010000086.1:0-3224 GCA_963919845.1 Thaumarchaeota archaeon CSP1-1 | reverse complement strand
GTTTTCTTCCTTTAGCTTTTTTTATCATATCTGAAAAATGTTCGTCTATTTTTGAATGAAGATTTGGTTTTACCCATAATTTAAAAAAAGTCCATCCAAATCGTGACATTGGTTTACTAAACTGAAATCCATTTTCAATTTTATAATGTTTTTGAAGATCATCTAAAGCTTTAGTCACATTTTCGATATTTTTTTCATAGTCAGTAATGCTAATTTCAAAAATTATTTCATTAAGAGTCATTATCTTGTACTTTGCTTTCATTGCTAAATGATTTACTAGCAAATTTTTCAGAAAGTGAAATAAATTTACCATCTTCTTCAACATTGATTTTTGTTTGCATGTGTACATTTAACCCAACTACTCTAAACAATGACAACAGCTTGCCACCATCTAACTTTTCATTAATTTCTCCGGTGGTAATTAGTTCAGCAAGTTTTTGTAATACTATTTTTGTTTCATTTGGATATTGATATTCTGCATTCTGTAAAACTTCGAGTCCTCTATAACCAAGATATTTTAGTACTAATTCACGTGGATTAGGCTCTCTTTTTTTTGCAGAGATTTGTTCATTTTTTTGTTGTTTGAATGAAATATTTTTTTGCATTTCTGCTAAACGTTTCTTTTTTAATTGTTCTAGTTCTTTGTCTTCATCTGTCATCCTTTTATTACACCTATAGGCACTAATTTCGCAACCTTTGTAGCTATTCCTAAATCATGTGAGACATTTACGATAGAATCTACATCCTTGTATGCTTGTGGTGTTTCTTCAACTATACCATCACGAGTCATTGCTTTAACTACTATTCCTTTATCAGCTAGATACTGTCTTACTTGCGATTCAGAATAGTTGCGTCTTGCTTTTGAACGTGACATCATTCTGCCGGCACCATGGGCAGTAGATCCGAAGGTAAGATTCATGGAATTTGGTTGTCCTAACAAAACCCAACTTGCTGTACCCATAGAACCAGGAACAAAAATTGGTTGTCCTATGTCACGGTAAACTTTAGGTACTTCGTCTCTGTTTGCAGGAAATGCCCGTGTGGCACCTTTTCTATGAACCACCACGGATCTTAATTCACCATCTACTTTGTGTTTTTCTACCTTAGCAATATTGTGAGCTACATCATAAACTAAATTCATTCCAAGATCCGATTCAGATTGTTTGAAAACTCGCTCAAAAGACTTTCGTGTCCAGTGTGTAATCATTTGTCTATTACTCCAAGCAAAATTAAGAGCTGCAAACATTCCTTTCCTATAAGATTCTCCTTCATCAGAATTATTTGGCACACATGCTAGTTCTCTATCAGGTAATGATATATTGTATTTTTTTTGGACTTGTTCAGAAACACGAAGATAGTCACTACATACTTGATGGCCAAAGCCTCTTGAACCACAGTGAGTAAGTATTGTTACTTGACCTTTTTCTAATCCCATTCTTTTAGCAGCATTTTCATCATGAATTTCAGCAACCTTTTGTATTTCAAGAAAATGATTTCCTGAACCTAAACTTCCAAGTTGAGGGGCACCACGTTTTCTTGCTTTTTCTGAAACTTTGTTAGGATCAGCATTAAGCATTTGTCCATTCTCTTCGCAAACTTCAGCATCTTTTTTATTTCCATATCCGTTTTCAATTGCCCAACTAACTCCCTTTACCAGTACTTCTTCAAGTTGTGATTGTGATAATCTTATTGCACCTTTTGAACCAACACCAGAAGGAATTGAAGTAAAAAGATCATTTATCAAGTCCTTAAGCTTTGGCCTAACTTCGTGTTCTTTTAAACTAGTCCTTAATAGTCTGACTCCACAATTAATATCATAACCTACTCCTCCTGGACTGATAACTCCATCATTTGCATCAGTTGCTGCCACCCCACCAACAGGAAATCCATATCCCTCATGGCCATCTGGTAACACAACTACATTTCCTACAATGCCAGGAAGTGTTGAAACGTTGATGGCCTGTCGTATTGTCCTATCTGTTAACATTTTTTCTAAAAGTTGCTCGTTAGCATAAATAATGACAGGAACTCTCATTCCACGAGAAGAATCTGGTTCAATTTTGTACTCTAGATTTCCAACTTTTTTTGGAATTAATGTGGACACTGGGATCGATAAAAAACCATCTAGACACAATTTAAATCATAAAGTAGATTTTTGTATTTTTTTAATTAATCGAATTTAGTAAGGATTGTCTAATCTTATTGTGTTTCATTCCAAGGGGTAATGAAATATTGGTATTTTTTTGAGTGTTTTGTAGATTCTTCCACAGCATACCAAACGTTTAGTCTAGATTTTTCGCCCTCTAGAAGATCACAGGACAATACTAGTGTTTCATCCACTTTTTCATAGTTTAACTTCTCTGCAAGTTCATTTCCACGAATAAAATAGGAATGCTCTATTATGATATCGAACTTTTGTGCAGTTACCTTGCATTTTCCATTATTTTCTTCAAGTATGGTAATTGGAATAGAATTTTTGACAATGCGTTTTTCTGGTACTTCGTCCCAGTTGGGGTCAGAATAAGGCTCTAACCATGAACCCAGTAAGCTATCTGAGCGTTGAAAGAAGAAAAAGGTGACTATAACTAAAGCCACCATTGCTATAAGAAAAATTTTCTGGTCTTTTTTTTTCATTAATTTGATCTCAATATGATCTACTATATTTAAAAATATAAAAAAAAAGAGGTTTTTGACTAGTTATCGGGAGAACGCATGTCAAATGTGTATGTAATGTCTACGGTTTCAGTGTTGCCAAGTTGTACAGATGAAGTGACGATTGCTGCAAATGCAATTGCATTTCCATTAAGCGGGGTATCACAGTCTGCGTAAAATGTACCTCCATTGTCAGTACAGATTGCAATTGATCTGATTGTCTCACCTGGACCAATATCAGTACCACCCACAAATTGTATTGGGCCTAATTGTACTGTACCATCATTTGGAATGTTTGGTGTACTAGGATGACAGTGATTTGTACCATTTAGGTTCATTGCTGGTCTGCTGAAAGTTGCTGCCGTATCTGTCTCACTAACGGTTGTTACGTTTGTTACACAGATTGCACTCATTTGGGTGTTGTCTAAAGCTGGATCACCACCACCGACGAATGTTTGTGTGACTATGTAGTTCTCTCCAGTATCTAGTAATCGGTTATGTACAGTTTGCTGAAATAATTCATTTCCTGAGGCATCACGAACAAGTAGATTAGCTGCTCCGTAGAACTTGCC
>CAWTZT010000085.1:0-7695 GCA_963919845.1 Thaumarchaeota archaeon CSP1-1 | reverse complement strand
CCAACCTGGCCTTTGATGTCATCTCCAACTATTGGAATCTTTTTTTCAGCAAATCTTTGTGACCATGTGGGATCTGATGCGATAAAAGATGGAATGCAGTTAACAAAAGCGGTGTTCATATCAAGACAAATTTGTGCCCAAAATTGTGTTGCCTTATCAGAACCTACAGGTAAGTATGAAACAAGAATTTCTGCACCAGTTTCTTTGATGACGTCTTTGATTTCTTGAGTAAGTTGTTCTTGTGTTTTGTTAGTTTTAATAGGATTTACCTTGTTTTCAACCCAAATTCCAACTCCGTCAAGCGCAGGGCCTTCATACACCTTGGCGGTTGTCTTTGGCATTTGGTCTTTAGGAATCCAGTTTACCAAGTTTGGCGATTCATAGATTGCCTCGTTGATTGTTTTTCCAATCTTGTTTTCTCCTACTTCAAAACCTACTACAAAATCAACATCATGAATGGAAAAATCTCCAATTTTGTTGTGCATTATACCAATTATTTCTTGTTCAGGATTCTTGGCATAGTACTCTATACCTTGAATTAAACCAGAAAAACAATTGCCAATACCAACCAATCCAACCTTGACTTTATTGCCCATTAGAATTCGAGGTTTTAAAACTTGTTTTAAGTTTTGCGAAAAAATTTAAGAACAAAAATTGTTCGACTATATTAAGGCAAGATTTTATAACGGAATTATAGTTTTTCCGATATGATCAAGCCTGGAAGGCCTGTAAAAGATGTTGTAATAAAACCCAACACAAAAATTGAAAAAATTTTTGATGAAATGGCACAATCTGGTGGATTTGAATCAAAAAATCTTGCTGATGGTTTAAACATTCTTTCAACAATGATTTCTAACAAAAAATGTTTAAAATTTCTCTCATTTATTGGTGCAATTGTTTCTACGGGATTACGTGGAATAATTAAAGACATGATTAAAAACAATTGGTTTGATGTTGTCATAACCACATGTGGTGCACTTGACCATGACATTGCAAGATATTTTTCAAATTACAGAGAAGGCTCATTTACACTTGATGATAAAGAACTCGTTGATCTAAAGTTACACAGATTAGGAAATGTATTGGTTCCAATGAAAAGTTATGGACCATTAATTGAAGAAAAGATTCAATTATTTTTAGAAAAAGAATACAAAAATGGGAAAAGAGAAATGACTACTGTCGATATAACTAAGATGATTGGCAAGCACCTTGGTGAAAACTCATTTCTTTATTGGGCACAGAAAAATGGAATTCCGGTGGTAGTCCCAGGAATAATGGATGGTGCAGTTGGTAGCCAAATTTGGCTTTTTTCTCAAAAACATCGAGATTTTAAACTAAACCTTATTGGAGATGCAGATTTGCTAGCAGGTTTAATATTCAAAGCCAAGAGATCAGGAGCACTAATGATTGGTGGAGGAGTGCCAAAGCATCACACACTTTGGTGGAATCAATATCGTGAAGGATTGGATTATGCTCTGTACATTACAACTGCACAAGAATTTGATGGTAGTTCTAGTGGAGCCCTCGTCAATGAAGCTATTTCGTGGGGAAAAGTAAAGAAAAAAGCAAAACAAACGACAGTTCATGCTGAAGCAACAACCATACTACCCTTTTTGTATTCAGCACTACTTGCAAGACTAAACCAAAAATAAAGTCTAAAAACTATTATTCGAACAAAGAAAACTATTGTTATGGGTATTTTTCCACGTATCAGAATCACAGAAACTAAACCTATCAACATTGAGAATGGGTATCTTATAGATGGATTTCCATCTACAGGATTTACAAGCGCAATTGCTTCAGAGTCTATAATTAATACCTCTCAATTTGAATTATCAGGCTTTATTGATTCAGATAGTTTTCCACCTGTCAGTATAATAAAAAATGGAATTCCTAACTTTCCAACAAGGATTTTTGTTAATAATGATTTGAAAGTTGCTGTTTTTTCTTCTTATCTTACTTTACATGAATCACTACATAAAACAATTGCAAAAAATATGTTAAAATGGGCAAAACAACACAAATGCTCTCTTATTGTTAGTAGTGTTGCTGTTAAATCATCTGAAAGTGATAAGGAAATTACTGCTGCTGCAAGTACTGATGAAGCAAAAGCCAAACTAAAGGAGGCAGGTATTTCAATTTTAGAACATGGAACTATCCCCGGCATTCCTGGATCGTTACTCAATGAAGGAATGATATTTAATCAAAATGTAGTAGTAATTTTATTTAATGCAAAAAATGTTTCTCCTGATTTTAAATCAAGCGTTCAATTGTGTACAGCTATGTCAAAGTTGATTCCTGGAGTTTCTTGTGATATTAAATCATTACAAAAAGAAGCTGAAACTGCAGAACGTGATATTCTCGAAACAGAAAAAGAAACCAAAATTCTGAGAGACTCGATGTATAGATAACTAATTTTATCTACACCAATAGTTTAACCACAATCTAAAATCTCAATATACGGTTCACATTTATCGTTGTAATCTAATATTTTGTAAACTGTTTTTTCACAAAATTCGGGTTCAAGTGTTTTTTCATATGTTTGTATTTCTGATAATACACTAACATGTTCTACCTCACAAGAATTCAAGAGTTCAAAACTTAACAAGATTCCCAAAAATACAATTCCTGTTAATGCAACTATAATTGTTTTAAATTTTTTAGGTTTTTGAGACATCAATTTCTACAGTTGATACATTTCGTTGTTTGCCATCTTGAGAGGTTAAAGAGTCTGACGCGATCCTAACATCACTTACTATGTATCCAACTGTATTCATTCGTTTAACAATCATTTGAGAAACATCTACGGCCTGAGTGATACGTTTTCCTCTAGCCTTTATTGTGACTGTTGGTTCACTAGAAAGTTGTGTTAATGTAGCTGTGACATAAGTCATAATTGGTTTAACACCAACATAAATTACATTACGAATTCGTTCGGTATTTTCGTCTTCTTTAGCTGAAGTAACTTCTGAGGTTTTTTCTGACTCTGGAGGTGAGAGTTTAGGTTCAGGGGGAGGAGCTGAAAGTTTTGGTTCTGGGTCAGGAGCAGATAGCTCAGGTTCAGATGGATTGGATTCTACGCTTAATTCATTAGGATTAGTTTCTACTTCTTTTTTTTTCTGAAATTCTGAAATAATTTCTTCTGCATCGGTTGGCTTGTCTTCACTGCTCATGAGTAGTCCTATAAAAACAGAACATCTCACTTCTAATTAATGTTTAAGATTTTTCTGCTTAAGATAATCTTCTAAAATTTTTTCAACTTCATCCTGATTGCCAATTGTTTTTACTTTTTCAACTAAATCTTGTTCTTCTATTTCATAACAATTAAGAAGATCTTCATCATCTTTGTAGATGAGAAGTACTTTATCTTTGAAAACACAATGGTAAAGTTTCTCCTTTTCCATTTTTTCAGGCATAATTTTTACACCATCTTGATTAGTTGATAGGGGATATGTCACGACGATTGTATAATGAAATAATATTTAGATGATTGTGCCCCGATATTGTAATAAACAGTCGTGGATAATTATCAATATTGGAACATCAAGTAGTCTTTCATGTAGATTTTGATTATTTTTTTGCTCAATGTGAGGAAATTCGCGCACCCAATTTGAAGACAAAACCTGTTTGTGTGTGTATATTTTCTGATAGGGGAGGAGGCAGCGGAGCAATAGCAACTGCAAACTATACTGCAAGAAAATACAATGTAAATTCTGGCTTGCCTATAGCATTTGCAAAAAAGAGATTAAAAGAAAGGGATGATGCCGTTTTTCTTCCAGCTGATTTTTCATTTTATTCTGATAAATCTGAAAAAGCCATGAACATGATCAAAGAGTATGCAGATGTTTTTGAATATGTAGGAAAAGATGAAGCATACTTAGACGTAACAAAAAAAACTGAAGGTGACTTTGAAAAAGCATCTCATTTAGCTCAACAAATAAAAAATTCCATTAGAGAAAAAATTAAACTAACCTGTTCTGTTGGAGTTTCCCCAAATAAGCTTGTTTCAAAAATAGCATCAGATTACAAAAAGCCTGATGGTCTAACGGTTGTACTGCCACACAAAGTTGAAACTTTTCTTGAGCCATTAAAAATTAGAAGAATTCCAGGCATTGGTAAAAAAACTGAAGAAATTTTTTCAAGGATGAAAATCGAAACTATTGGACAGCTTAAAGAACTCGATGTATTTGCCTTGAATCAAAAATTTGGAAGGAAAAGTGGCACCTACATATACAATGCCATTAGAGGAATCGATCACGAAGCAGTAAAAGAACGAGCCCCTAGAATCCAATTCAGTAAAATTGTTACTCTAAAAAAAGATTCTAAAGATTTCGATTTCCTTGCTGAAAACCTAAAGGAGATTTGTAAGGAATTACATAATATTGTTCTAAAAAATAACAGAATGTTCAAGTCAGTAGGAATTCAGTTTGTACAATCTGACCTATCAAATAAAACAAAATCAAAAATGCTAAAAAATCATACATTAAGCCTAGAAGAATTAGAAAAAAATGCCAAACAACTATTGATAGAAGCTTTAGAAAATCAAGAAATTCCAGTAAGACGATTGGGAGTAAAGGTTTCTGAATTATCTGAAATGGAAGGTCAAAGTAACATTATGAGTTATTTTTGAGTCTATGAATTTGGCTTTTGTTTAGTTGCTTCTAATCTTTTAATTCGTCTAGTTTCAATGAAAGTTACGAGTAATAAAAATATGAATAACCAAGGAAGGAACATTATCTCTCCTGCAACAGAATGAAATTCTTCAAATTCGTTCGCATTTGTTGAAACTTTAAGAGCAAATATTGAAAGAGAAAAGATACGAATCATATTCACTCCAATAGTTCCTAAAATTCCTATTACAAAATAACCTGCTTTTCTATTTCTTGGGATATTCATTTTCAATAAGAATGCCATCATTACAAGAGAATAGATTATTACACTGTGGACCCCCGCAGATGGCCAAAAGACTTGCAATGCAAAAGGACCATGTTCACCTTTTAAGAATAATAAATTGTCTCTAGCAGTTGCTGTACCAAGATCTAAAGCTGTGATTATCCAGGCATTTGTTTGTACAAGATAAGGAACTACGTATTGTAAAGGTCCAAGTGTATCGTATGGAAAGAATGCATCAAGTGAAAGAATTACTGCACTGCCAGAAAGAAAGATTGGACCTGCTGGTGCAATTCTAATCCATTTTTTCCCAAAAAATATGAAAAGAGACACAACGACAAATATTGCCATAATAATAAAATCCCACATCCATGTCCATGAAAAAATAAGTTGGACATTGTAAGCTTCTCCAGATTCTTCAATAAATTCACGTAATCCATTTTCTAATGCTATTAGATAGATTATTGTTAAAGCAGCAAGAGGAATTACTGCTATGAGCCGTTTTGTTGGTATTTCGAGTTTTAGCCCTAAAAGTTCTGCAACAATAAAAGCTAAGGCAAACAAAAATCCTCCTCTTCCTTGATTCCAACTCAAACTAAAGGTATCTGGATAAGCAACTAAAGCAAACAAAATAGGACTTGAAATTAAAATAATCGCAATGATTAGGTTCCTATTATACATAATTTAGTCGGAGAAAAATGGTCAATAAAAATTCTAGTCAGAAAAATTCGGTAATTGATTTTTGTTTGATTAGCTTTAGAAGGTCTCCTTTTGCTAACCATTCAGATTTACTAATGCTCAAGGGTTTACAAGCATAATCTATTCCCTCTTCTAGGGAATCCGCTATGAACGGCCTTTGTTTCATAGCTTCACGAATTCCCTCACGAATTTGCCAAACCCCCACAGGTACTGCATATTCTGGTCTTATTTCACGTAATACAAGTACCGCTGCTTGAATTTGATTAGCCACAAGATATTCTGCAACTCCAAGTTTTGCTGCAAAATATGCTCCAGCTATTTTGGGGGGATGATCGATTCCTCTAGCATCTTCAATATCAGAGCCAAATCCGATTCTTCCTTGTTCGGTATACCATGCCTCTTCCATTTCAAATAACCACCTATGAGGAAACAAAATTACTGAGAATGAATTTCCCAAGTGATTAAATGTAAAAACTCTACATGAATCAATTAAATCAAAATCTAAAATTTCTGAAACAAGTGAATTGGAAATAATATCATCTGTTGCTGTAATACTCCATCTAGTAGGAACTAATCTTCTTTTTTGGCCTAACATACCAATGCTAAAACATTTTTGAATTTGTGAAATTTCAATACCGCTGTTGTATAAATTCATGACAGCGTCTTGGGCTTTCAAATCTTTGTCATAGTAC
Organism: Thaumarchaeota archaeon CSP1-1; assembly: GCA_963919845.1. GTDB lineage: Archaea > Thermoproteota > Nitrososphaeria > Nitrososphaerales > Nitrosopumilaceae > CSP1-1. Next base: position 1,414 of record CAWTZT010000085.1, on the reverse strand, counting down.
ACTTTCTCAATTGATTTTTCTGATGTGGAGTCAGAAAATTTGATTTTTTTTATTTCACCTAATGGTCCAAAGGGGGCACTTTCACTGTCTATAGATGCTACAGGTATAGTATTCTTATGAAATTCGATATCAGAATCAATTGGTTTTGATGACATTGCAACATCTTGTAGATTTTCAATGTAACGTCCCTCAGTTTCTGTTACAGGTATTTTTTGAATGCCTCTAATAAGATTTAATCTAAAATTGACAATTTCTTCAAGTGTTTTTCCAATCCATTTTTCTGGAATATCAAGTAGGCTAGTATCACCGTGAATTGGAGGAACCATTGGACCGACTCCTACTTTTGGATAATTGTAAGAACCTACAAAGACTGATGGAGGACTGGTTCCGCTTAAATAGTTTGAAGAAAATAAATGCCCATATTTGGAAAGATATTCCTTCCAATTTTCTTCAATTGTTTTTCTAATTTCTTTTGATGTAAGATCCACCAAATTAAATCCAGGGTAGTTATCATATTAACTTCTTCTAGTAGATTTCAGCTGCTCTTTAGCTTATTTCATAAAATTAATTTGTTAATTGGGGTGTTTAGAATTTAATTTAATCGATAAAAATTTTTAAAAAATTTCGGATTCCGCCAAATCCTTTGAACAGATCAGAACTTAGTAAATGAATTCTTAGTCTTCTTCTGCTTCGTTTATTTCGTCGGCTTCAGAATCTCTCCTGCTTGGCCTTATTGGGATGTAAATGATTGTCATCTTTCAATTTTAATTAAAATAACATGATGATAGGCTTCAAGGTTACAAAAAATTGTCCAATTGGGTAGGTTTTGTAAAAAACCCATTTTCATGTGATTTGCAAAATATTTAAGGTAAACTTTTACAAAATCTGGTTCTGAGTGGTAATTAATGGAGTTTAGCAAACTTTTTTTTAAAAAAAATATTCTTATTTCATATTTCAATAAACAAAAGTTTTAAGATTTTTGTGGTTTGGTTTGATCAAAGTCAACAAGCACCATCTCAAATCTAAAAAAACTTAATAGAAAAACATAGGCGTCTGGATCTCGTTTTCCCTACGTCCTATCTCGGGCATATTGAGATTCAGACGACCATAAATTTATCCGCTAATTTTGCATTCAACTTTAAGGGACTTTGCAGTAGTGTAATATGTAAAAACCAGAATTGCTATTGCTAAAAACCTGATCGGAATTTCATAGTTTGTTAAAAAGGAGGTAACAACTCCTCCAGCTGCACCAAATGTTGAAATCACAGCAAATCCAATTGGTCCACAGCTACAAGCTCCAGCTACTGCACCAATCATTGAACCAAAAACACCGCCACTAATTTTCCTTTTTATGTTTCTCCGAAAATTGTTTATCCTGAAGATATTCATTGATAGTACAAGACCAGATAAAGCT
>CAWTZT010000084.1:0-22855 GCA_963919845.1 Thaumarchaeota archaeon CSP1-1 | reverse complement strand
TTGGGCACAAATTTGTCTTGATATGAACACCGCTTTTGTTAACTGCATTCCATCTTTTATCGCATCAGATCCCACATGGTCACAAAGATTTGCTGAAAAAAAGATTCCAATAGTTGGAGATGACATCAAAGGCCAGGTTGGCGCAACAATTGTGCACAGAACTCTTGCAAGACTTTGTGATGAAAGAGGAACTAAAATTAAAACAACTTATCAGATCAACGTAGGTGGTAACACCGATTTTCTAAATATGAAAGAACAAGACCGATTGGTTAGTAAAAGAATTTCAAAAACAGAAAGCGTTCAAAGTCAATTATCTGAAAGACTTCAAGATGATCAAATCTATGTTGGCCCTTCCGATTTTATTCCCTTTTTAGGTAATACTAAATTGATGTTTATGAGAATTGAAGGCAGACAGTGGGCTAACATACCTTACAATATGGAGGTAAGATTAGAAGTAGATGATAAAGCAAATTCTGCAGGAATTGTTATTGATGCTATTAGATTAGCCAAGCTGGCACTGGACCAAGGCTTAGGGGGGCCCGTAATCCCTGCTTGTGCTTACCTCATGAAACATCCTCCTGAACAAATGAGTGATCCAGATGCAAGGAATGCCTTGGAAGATTATATTAGACTTAAAAAATAAAATTCTGCTCTAATCAAATCTTTATCTTCACATTCAGGTTAATTTGAGTAAAGACTCGTTGAATTATTACGAATGTATGATATTACAATAATTCTAGTTCATAGTCAACTAAACTTGTTAGTATTCGATTATTCGAACCAGTTGGAAATTTCTGATATTGGTTCATATTCACAAAGTTGAAATGTTTGGCTTCAAATCATTCCCGTTCAAAAACACTGCTATAAACTTTCAGCCTGGACTAATATCTATATCTGGACCAAATGGTTCTGGAAAAAGCAACATTTTGGACGCAATAATGTTTGCAACAGGAGAAAACAAACCCTCAATATTGCGAGTAGATAAACTAAAGTTTCTAATTCATGATATTGAAGGGTCAGGAAGGCGAGGACCAAAGATGACTAGGGTTAGCGTCAATTTTGATAATTCCGATAGAAAACTTCCTGTGGATTCAGACTCTGTAACCATTACCCGTGAGATGAATGACAAGGGAGAAAATACCTACTATCTTGATAGAAAAAAGGTCAATCGTTCTCAAATTCTCAATCTTTTAGATATGGCAAATGCTGGGCTAAATCAGCTAAATGCGATACAACAGGGTACCGTTACAAGAATTTCTGAATTTAACGCTGAAGAAAAAAGAAAGTCAATTGAAGACCTCATCGGTATGTCCTATTTTGATGAAAAGCAAAAGGAGGCCTCTGCCCTGCTAAAGGATGCTGATCAGAGACTGCAAATTGCCATGGCCAAAATGGGTGAGGTTCAAAAGCGGGTTTTTGAGCTTGAGGAGGAGCGAAATATCCAACTCAGAAACAATTTGGTCTCAAGAGAGATTAACAGATTCAATGCTATAGAGGCTGCAAACAAGCTCAAAACTATCACTGCGGCAAAACTATCAAAGGAGCGAAATCTTCATGCCCTGAGCTCTGAGACCAAAAAATTCCAAGAAGAAAGAGAGGAAATCAGGAAGGAACACCACAAAATAGATTCAGAGAAAAAAAAATTCATGGATGAAGTTCATTCATACAACCAATCAAAGGCAACAATTGATACAGAACTTTCAGTAGCAATTCAAAAATCTGAAAAAGAAAAAAGCGAAATGGAAACATCGAAAAAACGATTTGAACACATCAAATCAATACTTCCTGAAATTAAATCAAGTCTTGAAACACTTCAGCAGGGACGTGTATCACTGGAAACTAACATTGCGCAACTGCGAGAATCAATAAACAAAACACATGAGACAAGAAGAAAAATCAATGAAGAAGTAAAAGCAATTGATTCAGACCTAAGTCAGGTTTTGCGACACCAATCACAAATTACTATAAGAAAACTTGATGTGGATCAAAAAATTCAAGGACTAAACAAAAAATACAATGCAGGAAAACTGACTTTGTCAAAACTTGAATCTGCAAAGACAGATGTTGAAAACAAAATTAATCTAAATACAACAAAGCACATTGAATATAGCGAACAAACACTTGACCTTAATCGGATTAAAAGTAAACTTGAATCTATCAAAGTTAATCACAAAGCATCAATTGATGAGCTAAAATCCAGAATATACAATCTTTCCCAAAAGAGTGAAAAGCTTGTAAAAGATATTGATGATGTTAGTTTAATTTTAGAAAAAGCTACAAAGAGCTCAGCTACATACGAAACAAAGATTCGTGTTGTAAAGGGATTGATGCACGAAGATTATTCTATTGCACAACTAAAAGGAGATGCAGACGCACTTGGAATACTTGGTCTAGTTTATGAGCTGTTGTCATGGGATAAAAAATATGAACGTGCTGTACTTGCTGTCAGCTCTGACATGATCAAAGCCATTGTAGTCCGAGACTTTACCACACTACTTAACCTTGCAGACTTTGTTCGTACAAAAAAATTACCAAAACTAAAGATAATTCCACTAGATGCAATTCCAAAATTAAACATTACTCCACCAAAAAATGTTAAACTCATTGGACCCTTGTCTGATTTTGTTACATGTGAAGGCAAATTTTCAGCTCTGAAAACCTTCCTATTTGGCAATGTGATTTTGGTAGAATCCAGGCAGGACGCCCTTCGAATTTCAAAATCTGGCTACAAATCAGTAACAATTGATGGGGAATTCTTCGAGGCCAAAGCTAGCGTAGTAGTAATTGATATCAACTCAAAGATTTCAAAACTTACCAAAGTAATTTCCATGAGTACTTCAGTTGAGGGGCTGATCAGATCAATTAACATACTCAAAAAATTTGTCCAGAACAAAAAACACAAACTCAAACGAGTAGAACACATTTTAAAAAATTATGAGGGTAGGCTTTCTGTTTCTGAATCTGGCCTTGCAACAACTACAAACAGCTATTCAGACTTGAGAACAAAGCTAAACTCTGCAACAAGGCTTGTTTTCCAACTATCATCTCGAAACTCGCAATTAGAGAAAAAAAAGGAACGCATGATGACCGAATTGGCAAAGCAAGAGTCGTATGTGTCATCTTTGGAACAAAGAATAACAATTGTATCTGATAATTATGCAGAGCCTGAGCAGAGCAGAATCGCACATGAGCTCTCAAGACTAAATGAGAAAAAATCTACTATTTTATCACAACAAACAGATGCTGTAAATCAAGTAAAAGAAAAAGAGTCAGATCTTGCACAATTAACTGCACAGGAAACTGTTGAAAAAGCAAAATCAAAATCGCTTCATGAAGAAAACTCTACACTGAATCATGAAATACACGAGCTTGAAGTAAGACTGCGACAGCTTGAAAAAGAGTTTGCAAATTCAACTGAAATTTTGGTTAATCTTCGAGAAAAAGAACAAGATCTAATTTCAACTTCTGGAAAATCAATTGATGAAGTAAAGCAGTTTGATGCAAAACTAAACGAGCTTCGGGACAAGGATCATGTACTAACTAGGGAGATCAACAACCGTGATAGACAATCTGATAGTCTTAACCGTGATCTCAAAGAACTACATGAAAGCGAAGCCGCGATTCAAAAGATGATTTCAAACTTTGGATTTTCTGACTCTATTGAAACTTTTGATGTAGAACCATTAATAAAACCACTACTTGCTGAACAAAAGGCATTGTCTGATTTCATTAACAGACGTGCACCAGATGAATATGTAAAAATTTCTGAAGGTTACAAGTCAATGTCTTCAAGGAAAAACGAGCTAGAAAAGGAAAGAAACTCTATTGTAAAGTTTATTGAAGAAATTGAGAAAGAAAAACGCCAGACATTCCTAGATGCCTTTGATATCGTGGATAAGGAAATTCGTGTCATATTTTCCAAGATGACTGGAGGAAACGCATGGCTGGAGCTAGAAAACGAGGATGATATCTTCAATTCGGGAATTTCGTACCTGATTCAGTTCCCAAACAAGCCCAAAAGAACCTCTACCTCAATTAGCGGTGGGGAAAAGACACTAGCTGCTGTAGTGTTTGTTTTGGCTTTGCAGAAACTCAAACCGTCTCCATTTTATCTATTTGATGAAATAGATGCTCACCTTGATGCACCAAACGCTGAAAAACTTTCAAAAATTATAGAAGAACGTTCTAAGGGTAGTCAATTTCTTATGGTGTCTCTAAAGGATTCTGTTGTAGAAAAAGCTAAACTGATTTACGGTGTTTATCCAAAAAACGGTGTTTCTCATATAGTTACGTACAAAGATAATCGACTACCTTCTATGACAAGTTAGAATTTTTCTATCTTAATTCACAATGACATAAAATTCAGACTAACTCTAAATTGAAAATTTTGAAACTATTCTACTGGAACAAAACATGCAACATCTCGCTGATCATCTTTTCGTTCTAAAGGAGGTTCCTCAATACATTTTTCAATTGCATACGGACACCTTGCCCTAAATCTACATCCTTCGTAAACATCAATGTCAAGCGGATCATTGATGCGAATCTTTTTTTCTTTGTAGAGATTCTCAGGATCTGGTTCAGAAAGTGCATCAATTAGAGCCTGTGTATACGGATGTTTTGGATGAAGCAGTACCTTCTCAATTGGTCCAATTTCTACAATTTTTCCCAAATACAAAATAGCTATTCTATTACCAAAGTGACGAGCAGTTGCAAGATCATGCGTGATGTAAATAAAAGTGATATTATGTTTTTCTCGCAGCTCCTTCATTAATTCTAAAACCTCTGCTCGAATTGAAACATCTAGCATTGAAACTGGCTCATCAGCAATTATCATCTCAGGTTTTAATACAAGTGCTCTTGCAAGAACAATTCTCTGACGTTGTCCACCTGATAACATGTGTGGATACTTTTTTACAATGTCTTCAGCTGGTTCAAGCCTAACTTCTCGTAACGTATCTAACACACGAGATTGTCGTTCAGCTTTGCTGCTAACTCCATGAATTTCCAAGGGTTCAGAAACAATATCAAAAACTTTCATCCTAGGATTTATGGATTCATAAGGATCCTGATGTATCATCTGGCACTTCATTCTAATTTTTGCAAGACTTTTAGAATCATTTTTTATTTCTTCATTATCAAAAATTATTTTTCCAGAATCTGCCTCAATTGCTTTGAGAATTAGTCTAGCAATGGTGGATTTGCCTGAACCTGATTCTCCAGCAAGAACAAAAACCTCGCCTTTTTCCACAGAAAATGAGATATCATCAACTGCTTTAACAACCGATGTTTTAGAACTAAAAAAACTTTTTTTTACGAAGTATTTTTTCAAATTTTCAACCTTAAGAATTTCACTCATCAATTTGGGATAACGCATTTATGTATAAAAATTGGGCTCTAACCAAATGAGTACAAAAACACTACAAGCACCATCAAAATACAGACTTTATGAGGTAAATTCAAGACTACGCTATTTCAAACCGACCTTAACTAAAACAGAAAAAACCTTTGCACAAGAGATATCTCGTGGTCTGGACCAAAAAGAAAAATCAATTAGCCCAAAATATTTCTATGACCTTAAAGGCTCTGAACTCTTTGAGAAAATATGTAATCTACCTGAATACTATTTGACAAGAACAGAAACTAAAATTTTAAAAAACATAGGAAATGAACTCAAAGATTTTCTTCCAAAAAACATTAGACTAGTAGAGTTAGGAAGCGGTTCTGCAGTAAAAACAAGACTGCTGTTAGATATTCTTTCAAGCATTCAAAATAAAACAGAATACTTTCCAATTGACATATCTGACATTTTACAAGAAAGCTCAAAAAAACTCTTAGACTACTATGAGAATTTGTCAATTACTGGTGTAATAGACAGCTATGAGGGTGGATTGGAATTTATTGAAGTGTTTGATGACAAACCAAACCTTATTGCATTTTTAGGTTCTAGCTTTGGCAACTTTACACCTGAATTTGGATTTGCATTTTTACAAAAACTTTCATCAATTATGAAACACAATGATTTATTCTTTATTGGTCTTGATCTTGTAAAAGAAAAGAAAGTTTTAGAAGATGCATATAATGATTCAGAGGGAATTACATCAAGTTTCAATCTCAACGTACTGTTAAGAATTAATGATGAATTAAGTGCAGACTTTGATCTATCAAAGTTTTCTCATCATGCAATTTACAACGAAGAAAAACAGCGAGTTGAAATGTATTTACGTTCAATGGAAAATCAAACGGTACAAATTAAAAAAGCTGATCTATCTTTAGATTTTCAAAAAGATGAACTAATTCATACAGAATATTCATACAAATATTCAATGTCGCAAATTGAAAATATTATGTACAAAGCCGGATTCAAGCTAGAAAAAATCTGGCAGGACAAGACAAAACCATATGCATTATTTTTAACTTCAAAAAACTAGGCGTCTTGCGCTAATCTAAAGCCAGAAAAGAGCCATCTTTCATCTAATCTGAAAAAGTTTCGATAACTTCCTCGAATTGACATTTGAGGCGTAGCAAAAGATCCTCCACGTAAAACCTTTTGATTTGTAAACCATTTATCATTATATTCAGAAAATCCTGATTTAAAACCAGGATATCCAACAAACTCTGATGAAGTCCATTCCCAAACATCGCCTATCATTTGGTAACAACTTGATGGGCTTTTTCCTTCAGGATAGGAACCAATTTCTGAACAGTTCCAAAGATATGATTCTAACAAATTAGCTTCTTTTTCTGATGGTGAATTGTCTCCCCATGGAAAGATAGTTTTTTTCTGTTCTTCTTCATTCCAACATGCAGCCTTTTCCCATTCTGCTTCTGTTGGTAAACGTTTTCCTGACCATCTGCAATATGCATCAGCTTCGTAATAGCTAACATGGCAAACAGGTTCATTTGGATTGATTTTTCTCAGCCCAATAAAATCTCGTGTAAACCATTTTCCATCCTGTTTTTCCCAGTACATTGGTGATTGCCAGTTGTTTTTCTTTACAGTATCCCAGCCGTCTGACAACCAATATTTAAAATTAGCATAACCTCCATCTTGTATGAATTCCAGAAATTGTTCATTGGTAACTGGGAAAGAATCAATTTTGTAATCATTGAGAAAAACTTTGTGTTCGGGGATCTCAATATCATAACAATAATCATTTCCAGAATATCCCATAGTATACAACCCTCCTTTAATTTTCACAGAATGTGCTTTAACAGATGAAGAGATATGGGGAGAATTTTTCTTTACTGGCCTATATTCATCTGCAAGAAGATGTTGTAAATCATAAACCAATAATTCTTGGTGTTGACATTCATGATGCAAACCCATCGTTACAAGATATTTGATTTTGTCATTAATTGGGGTGGATACAAGAAACTTTGTCACTCTTTGGTTAACGTCATGAAAATACTCAAAAATTTGTTCTACCGTAGGTCTTGATGCAATTCCTCGCTTTCCCTTATCATGTGGCTCTCCAAATTGCCTATAGTAAGAATTCAAATATTCTGAAAACTCTTTTGAATAAAACTCGTAATTTTTACTCAGCTTACTCATAACTACCTCGTAAATCCAGCTTACATGACCAAGATGCCATTTTGGAGGACTCGTATAATATGCAGTTTGAACTACAAAATCGTCTTTTTCCAAAGTCTTAATTAATTCCAGAGTTCGAGCACGGGTTTCATTGAATTCCGTGAGTAGATCTGATGATTTTTGTTCTGAAATTGCAGTCATGGGCTAACACAGAATCTATTGTTTATTACGTTTTTTCCTAATATCCTCTTGCAAAAATAGGTGATAAAACGCTCTGCTCATTACAATAAACACATTTTGATTTTTCATCTTTGCTATCAAATGGAATTACTCTAATATCTGCTCCAGTTTCTTCTTTGATTTTTTCTTCGCAGCTTTCCTTACCACACCAAGGTGCATAATAAAATCCTCCCTTCTCCAAACCGGATTTTAATTTTTCGTAATTATCTACCTTGAATGTATTTTCGTCTAGAATTTTTTTTGCCGCTTCAAACATTGCAATATGAATTTCATTTAGAATGTTAGGGATTTCCTTACTAATGCTATCAAATGGAATATCTATTTTTTCTTGATTATGTCTTTTTGCGATAACTACTTTTTGTTTTGCTATATCCTTTGGACCTATTTCAATCCTTAACGGAATTCCTTTTAGCTCCCAATCATGAAATTTAAAACCAGGGGTTAATTCATTTCTTTTATCAACAAATACTCGAAGATTTTTTTCAGTTAGTTCTTTTTCAATATTTTTTGCTTTTTCTGTTACAGTTTGTGCATCTTTATCTGAATAATATATTGGAATAATTACTATTTGGATTGGTGCAACTTTTGGTGGTAGAACAAGACCTTTATCATCACCATGAACCATGACCATCCCTCCAATTAATCTCCATGAAACTCCCCACGACGTTTGCCAGCAATAATTTTCAACATTATCTTTATCTGAAAATTTTACTTCAAATGGTTTTGCAAAGTTCTGCCCTAGGAAATGAGAAGTTCCCATTTGTAGTGCTTTTCCATCCGGCATTAGAGATTCCATAGTGGTAGTATAAACTGCTCCAACAAACTTTTCTTTTTCACTTTTTTTGCCTAAAATTACAGGTATAGCAAATTCATCTTCAACTGTTTTTTTATAAATCTCTAATATTTTTGTAACTTCTTGTTCTGCTTCTTTATCTGATGAATGAACAGTGTGCCCTTCTTGCCACAAAAATTCCGAATTTCTAATAAATGGTTTTGTTGATTTTATTTCCGCTCTTAATGCAGTATTCCAAAAATTCATTTTCAAAGGTAAATCTCTCCAACTTTTTATCCATTTAGAATAAAGTGAATATGCTAATGTTTCAGAGGTTGGTCTTAATGCAAGTCGGTCCCCAATTTCGTTATTTCCTGAGTGTGTCACCCAAAAAGCTTCTGGATTAAATCCTGCAAAATGTTTCTTTTCCTTTCCCAAAAGAGATTCCGGAATTAATGTTGGTAAAAATCCATTTCTTATTCCTTCCTCTTGAAATTTTATATCAAGTGCTGATCTGATTGATTCCCAAATAGAATACCCATCTGGCCTTAGTACGATAAATCCTTTAACTGGTGCATAATCAATTAACTCAGCCTTTATCACCACTTGAGTATACCATTCACTAAAATCATCTTTTTTTGAAACGGTAATTCCTATTTCTTTACTCAATTTACCATCTCAAGAAAATCAATCCTAATGAGCTTTTCTTGGTTTAGAGCGGTTCTCCTTTACAAAGAACCTTTCCCATAACCCTACTTTGAAAATTTGGACAAACAAAGCATTGAACAAAATGTATTTTTTCCTTTAACACTGGGCAGTCAACAAATTCTTGCTTCATTTTTTTGAGCATTTTTGGACTAACTCCTTTAAGCTTTAGTTTTCCTTTTTCATCCATCATTCCGGATTTTTTTAATTCAGTTTTAACATCATCAGGAATTTTTTGCCGATCTTCTGTGGTTTTTATCTCGACTTCATACTTGTGTTCAAGTTCTCCCATAACCTGTTAACTTAACAGGTTTGATTTATTGATAACGGTGGACGATTTAAAAAATTAAACTTTAATATGGTTTAAAATTTCTCTCTCAAGGCAGAAACTAATTGCTTATAATTTTTGATGTTGAGGGAGTTCTTTTTGATGCTGAATTCTTGCCAATTCTTGCAGAAAAGCTCAATAAAGAAAATGAAATTTGGGAAATTACTAAGAAAGGAATCCAAGGCGAAATTAAGTGGGAAGAAGGACTCAAAACTAGAGTTGAATTACTCAAAGGATTAAGTTTAGAAACCTGTCAAGAAGTTGCCAATTCTTTACCTATTATGATTGGTGCAAAAGAAGCGTGTAGAGTATTAAAGGCTGCAGGATGGAAACTATTAGCAATTTCTGGAGGATTCACAATTATGACCGATCTACTAAAGGAGGAGCTAGATTTAGACTATATTTACTCTAATGAATTAATTTTCAAAGATGGTAAACTCGATGGTGTAAAAATAAACGTTGATTCCGATAAATCAAAATTTGCAAAAATTAAGATCGAAGAATGGAATGAAAAAAAAGAGAATATTGTTGTAGCAGTGGATGGTGCAAACGATGTCAAATTGTTTGATATTTGTGGATTAGGGATCGCTTATAGAGCACAAGATATTGTAAAGGATCTTGCAACAGTAACTCTTGAAGAAAAAAACCTAACTAGAATTATTGATATCATAAATAAACATTATAATCTTAAGCTAGAAGCGCCAACAATAGCGTAACCAATAATTAGGTTATGGCAAAATAAACTAAAGCTGTAGCATTGTCAGAACTGGAAATAATCCCTGTTAAAATAAATAAAGAAATTTCGAAAGGAGATGATCTCACTAAGTTAATTTTATCATCTTATTCCAAATCAAAATTCAAAGATGATGATATACTGATAATTTCTCAAAAAATTATTTCCAAGCAAGAAGGAAGAATAGTTAATCTTTCATTGGTGATCCCCTCAATTCTTGCTCTAGGGATTGCTGCAGAATACAATAAAGATCCTAAATTAGTAGAAGTAATTCTATCTGAATCGAATAGAATTGTTAGAATGGAAAACGAAGTTTTAATTACTGAAACAAAAAATGGTTTTATCTGTGCTAATTCTGGCGTTGATGAGAGTAACACAGAAGATGGTTATGCAACTATGCTTCCACATGATTCTGATAAATCTGCACAAAAAATTAAACAAGAAATTTTAAAAAAAACTGGAAAAAATATTGCAGTTATCATTACTGATACTTTTGGTAGACCTTTTAGAATGGGGCAGACCAATTGTGCCATAGGCGTATCGGGAATTGATTCTATTCGAGACTATAAGGGGAAAAAAGATTCTTTTGGTAAAATAATGCGTGTTACCGAAATTGCAATTTCTGATGAGTTATGTTCAGCAGCTGAATTGGTTATGGGCAAAACTCTCAACAGTCCTGTGGCTATTGTTAGGAATTTCAAATTTCAAAGAAATAACGGTACAGTAAATTCACTCATGCGCCATGAAAGCGAAGACTTTTTTCGTTAAGGAAATTTTAAGAAAAACTCAAAGATAAGATTTTAATTGTTAATGATTAATTAAAATTGTAAATGAAAATTAAAGCAGAATTACACTGTCACAATATTTACTCTAATTTTCATTTAGGAAAAGATGAACCCCCATACGATAGTAACGTATCATGCAGGGAACAATTAGAAAGATCAAGAGAGTTAGGTTTGAATGCATTGTTTGTGACAAATCATAATACCTTAGATGGATATGCCCAATTACTTAGGTACAAAAATGATCATGACAAGTTTAAAGAAATCCAAATTTATCCAGCAGAGGAAGTAACCATTGATTCAGATGCTCATGTATTAGTTTATGGAATTCATCAAGAAATTAAGCCTGGTATAAGCCTAGAAGAGGTAATTGATCAAGTTAAAAAACAAAATGGAGTTACTTCTGCTCCACACCCCTTCGGTCTTGTAGATGCAATAAGAGACAATGCAAAAAAATGTGATATGATCGAAGTCTTCAACAGTAACAATGTTGATGTAATTTCAAATGTTAAAGCTATTCAATTTGCTGATGAAAATAATATGATTGGTGTAGCAGGGAGTGATTCACATGTACTTTCTACTTTTGGAAGATGTGTAAATGTGATCGAGGCTGAAAATAATCTTGATGACATATTATATTCTATGAAACATAATCTGATTTCTATTCATCAAACAGGATACGCTAAACAAAATGAAATTTTGAAACATCTAAAATACAAAATGAACAACTCTAAGGATTATGTAATGGAATACATCAATGAAAAATATCCTTATTCTAAATGGCTTTTTTCATTATTAATTAAAATGTACAATCATAATCAAGATAGCTATCTATGGTCTTTGTTGTACAAAATTTCTTTATTGTTTTTGAAAAGAATTTCAAAAAAGATTAATTTTCAAAACTTAGATTCAAATTTCATGAAAGATAGAAACCTTCTTGCGATGTTTCAGATGGCTATTTGAGAAAAAGTAGAGTAAGATAAACTAGAATGGGTATTAATATAACAGAACGATGATCAAAAATTAGGTGAATAAAAATTAGCGAAAATTCTTCTAAATTAGATGCAACTGGTTTATTTTGCCCCGAACCAGTTTTTCGCACAAAGATAGCTATAGAAAAAATGAAAGTTGGAGAAGTTCTAACGGTACTAGCTGATGATCCTGCAGCAGAAGATGATATCACAAGATGGGTTACACGTACCGGACATGAATTGTTAAACATGAAAAAAAATGATAACGTACTTGAGTTTTCAATAAAGAAGGTGAAATAATTTAGCAACTACATCTGTAAGTGCTACTGAAATTTTAAACAGTATAGGAAATACACCACTGGTAAAATTAGATTCACTTTCATCTGATAACGTAACTTATTTTGCAAAACTAGAAGGCCATAATCCATTTGGTTCTGTAAAAGATAGAGCAGCTTATTGGATGATAAAAGATGCTGAAGAAAAAGGAATTCTAAAAAGAGGGAAAAGCATCATAATTGAGCCCACTTCTGGAAACACAGGTATTGCTCTGACTGGAATAGCAAATTTGTTAAATTACAAAGTTGAAATCGTAATACCTGAAAAAGCAAGCAATGAAACTAAAGATATCATTAGATCATTAGGTGCTAAAGTTTACGAAACTAGTGACGATCTTTGTCCAAAAGTTGGTGCAGGAACTGATCAAAGCATTGCTCTTGCAACCTCTATTGCAGCATCGCGTCCTGATACGTATTATTCTCCCAATCAATATGCGAACGATGCAAATTTTTTGGGTCATTATAAAGGGACAGGCCCTGAAATCTGGAAACAAACTGATGAAAAAGTCACTCATTTTTTTACTGGAGTAGGAACAGGTGGAACAATTACTGGAATTGGAGCCTTTCTAAAAGAAAAAAACCCTGATATCAAAATAATTGGTTGTCAACCCCAAAAAGACCACTTAATTCAAGGTTGGAGAAATTTTGAGGAATCTGCAAAACCTGATTTATACTTGAAACGTGAAAGTGTAGTGGATGATTGGGTGTCAGTTACCAATGCAGAAGCCTTCGGAGTGGTAAAGGAGATTTTTGAAAAAGATCGCATGTTGATTAGTCCCTCATCTGCTGCAGTTTACGCATGTATGAAAAAATATAAAATTGATTCAGGTTGTGTGGTTGGAATATTTGCAGATGACGGAAGAAAATTCAAAAGCACTTATTCAAAACAAAATGTTATGACCGAAGAAGAATTTGATCAAGCCCTAAAGAATGCAAAACACATGTCCAAAATAGCATACATGTGAATTTTATTTTCGATTTTGAATTTTAGTAATCAAAGAATTAAGGGAAAAGGGCTTTTGAAGGATTTCTACTGTTTCTTTAATAAAACCTTGAGTGTTTTGTAATGATTCAATATCATAAGCTGACGCAAAAATTATTCTTTGATTAGGTTGTTTTTCCAAAATTTCTTGAGCTGCTTCAGCACCAGTTTTTTTTGGCATGTTATTATCAATTAGAACTACGTCAAATGGATTTGATTGACCAGTATTTTCATTTTCGATTAAAGCTTCGTTGTACTTTTTTACACATTCATCTCCATCACGAGTAATTGTAACTAAATATCCGTTCTTTTCAAGGATTCTTGCATACTGTTGTACAGTAAACTGATTGTCTTCCCCAATCAAAATATTTTGTGTCATTTATTATAGGTGATTTTAATGAAAGTTTAACGTAAGGATGTATGAACTAAACAAACAGAAAAAATTAAATTTTAATTTGTAAATATTTTAGGAAGTTTTTGAAATTTATTATTTTGTAAAATTGGTAGCGAAAATTCAAATGTTGCTCCTTTTTCTTGATTATTTCTTGCTGTAATTTTACCACCATGTGCTTCAATTATTCCCTTACATAAGAATAGGCCCAATCCAGTACCACTTTGATTACTCTTGCCCTTTGTTACAAATTTCTCAAAAATATTCGGCAAGATTTCTTTAGGTATCCCTAGTCCTGAATCTGAAATAGTAACTATCACTTTATTTTCGTCTTGAATTACTTTGGTGTTCACAATGATAGTTCCTATAGGAGTGAACTTTATGGCATTATCTAACAAATTCCTAATTACTTGCCCAAATCTAATTTTATCAACTTCGATATCTGCATTTTCATCAAGAGATTCATGAATTTTTACGCCTATTTTCAGTTTAATTTTTAATTCATTTATTGTCTCCATAATCGAATCGTTGATAGGAATTTTTTCAATTTGAAGTTTCAATCTATTGCTCTCAATTTTACTTACATCTAGAACTGCATTTGCTAAATCTTGTAACTTATTTGCAAGTTCAGTTACCCCGTCCCAAGCTTCTTTTTGATCAATATCTCCTGATTTGGCTAATTCTGCAAATCCTAAAATCGGTTGTAATGGACTCTTTAATTCATGAGATGCTATACCAATAAATTCATCTTTCATTTCGTCTAATTTTTTTAATTTCTCGTTTGCCTTTTTCAAATCTATTGTCTTTGAATCAACTTCTTTTTTTAGATCCTTGTTTATTTGATTGATAAAGAATCCTAAGAATGCTGCAATTGCCCCAACTACTGTAACAATAATAATTTGGCCTATTAGTGAATCTCTTTCATTGGTTTCAATTCGGCTTGTTGATTCATCAGTAAGTATTGCAAGATTCTTTAGTCCAAAATTAACTTCATTTTGAAACTCTATTTCTAATTGTTTAGATTGCTCTATAGAATATTCAACATTTTTGAATTCATTTAATCCCAAATTCAAAAATATATCCCCTACAATATTTTCATAATTATTATGAATTCGTTCTAATTCTATGAATTTTTGAAAAAGATTAAGATATTTTGAACTATCATTTTCTGATGAACTAATTTGAATTCCAGACTGTACAATAATTTTACCTCTTGAAATATCTGAATCAATTAATCCACTATTCATCCAAAACTCTTCTTTAGACTTTTGTAATTCGATGTTACTTTCAGAATCGTAAATTCGAAGAATTTTATCAAAACTTTGTGCCTGATTCGATTGATGTAATCTAATATCTGATAAAATTTTATTTAGAGGAACATATCCTTCTGAAATTTCAATAATTTCTTGACTAACTTTTGACATTTGATAAAGCCCAAATAATGCTGCTATTCCCAAAAGAAGAATAATTATGCCGACAGATCCAGCAATCTTTAAACTAGTTTTAGCTTTAGTTGCTAACAATAATTATCCCTCCGTTTTCATTTTATTTTTCAATACTCTATGAGGAATTTTGAATTTTGGCATCTTAAAATTAATTTAAAATTATATTGTATCTGTAAACGTTTGTTCAAAATGAACAGACTTGAATAAACTTTAAAAAACTCTTAATAGTTTTTGTTATTTTTCTGTGAGATACTTATTGACATCTATTGCTGCCATACAACCAAATCCTGCAGCAGTTACAGCTTGTCTGTATGTACTATCATGTACATCTCCTGCAGCGAATACTCCTTCAACACTGGTTTTCGTTTTTTCTTTTAGTACAATGTATCCTTTATCATCTAATTCAATTTGATTTACAAAGAGTTTGGTATTAGGATCATGTCCTATAGCAACAAAAACTCCACCAACATCTAATATTGATTTCTCGTTGGTTTTATTATCTTTGAGAACAACTTTTTGTACTTTTTCATTTCCTTGTATTTCTTCAACCACTTTATTCCAGTGAAATTTTATTTTTTTATCAGCAAAAGCACGTTCTTGCATAACTTTGCTTGCTCTCAACTTATCTCTTCTATGTACTATGTGAACAGTTGATGCAAATTTTGTTAGAAAGGTAGCTTCCTCTATTGCAGAATCTCCTCCACCAGCTACAACTAATTCTAGATTTCGAAAAAACGGTCCATCACAAGTTGCACAATATGAAACACCTTTTCCAGCAAAAGTCTTTTCACCTTCTAAACCAAGTTTTTTAGGATTTGCACCAGTGCATATAATCACGGCTGTTGCTTCATATTCTTCGGATGCTGTTAGAACTTTGAATGGTTTGTGTTTAAAATCAACATTGACTACCTCATCATCAACAATTTTAGTACCCATTCTTTCTGTTTGTTTTCTCATTTGGATCATTAAATCTGGGCCTAAAATTCCATTTTCAAAACCAGGATAGTTTTCAACATCTGTAGTGTTAACTAATTGTCCACCAGGAAGAATGCCTGATAGAATTAAAGTATCAAGTCTAGCACGAGATGAATAAATTCCTGCAGTGTATCCTGCAGGTCCCGCCCCAATAATTATTACATCGAATTTTGTTTTTTTCTCGTCAGGTTTTTTGGGAGGATCTTGAGAATGATCCTTATCAACTAGCAAAGTTTCACCATCAGTACCTGACATCATGATTCAAACATTCTATGTCAATAATTTAAATTAATCAGAGATTATTCAAAATTTTTTCATGTTTCTTACAAAGTTTTCCTACTTCTATTTGAGAATACAAAAGATCCTTTTGCCAATGTGGGTTATTTAACCTGCATTCGAGTAATTCACAAAAAGGTTCCCCAGTTAAGTAATAAAAAATTGCTTGCATTACATATCCTTCTACTATCTTAGAAAGACGTTCATCGTGATATTCCAAATAAGTTCCTTGATACTTTTTCTTAATTGAATCTACATTTAGGCCTTGAGTCATTTTTGTCATTAATTCTAGGTAATATTGTCTAGGTTTGGCAGGAGCTTCAATAATTCCAGTTGTAGAAATTATTGTTGGGTTTGAACATATTATGGCTCTTCCATGATATCTATAATCATTATTATCATAAGTGCAAGTTAGTTTATTTGTAAATACAATATGAAATTGTTCTAGATTTGATTCTTCATTTGAAACAAGAGAGTTAACAATATTTTGAAATTCAAACCCATCATACATAACAATATTTTCAGTTTTAGAAGTATCTGTAAATGTCATTCTTTCAAAATCAATTTCTTCTTTAGTTGGGTTATGCTTCTCAAAGGATTTTTTTGTATTAAAAATTCTGCATGAGGCAATTTGTTCCGCATTTATGTCAGAAGCCTGAAGAAAAATATTTTTTCTTATTTCAACATTAACTCTAAAAGTATTTTTTATGAATTCAGCTAACTCGGAAATTTTTAATTCGGGTATGGATGGTTCATTATATAAAAAAATCTTTGAAATTTTCAATTAATTTTTTTTAAACTAGGTTAGTTAGCTTCCTAACTCTTTTATTTTTAATGCCGTAATTTCTGCAGCTTTTTTACCTGAAAATAACATGGATCCAAAGGTAGGCCCCATTCTGGACAAACCATAGGTTTCAGTAACTGACATGCCTGCAGCAACTAATCCAGGATAAATCTCTCCAGTTTTTTCTACTACATGTTCTTCTCCATCTTCAACCCACATTGGATTCATTCCTTTCCATTCTACTAACCCTCTGTCAACTAGACGTTTTACAGCAACAGAATCATGTCCGGATGCATCAATTACCATTTTTGATTCAAGAGCAATCGGATCTACACATGTAATATTTCTCGGTAACGCTGATACAGGCATCCAATTTACTACCGCACCTTCAACTCTACCATTTTTTAATACTAAATCATCGAATTTTGTTAAATTGAGAAATTTTACTCCGGCATCACAAGTACTAGCAATTAATTTTGATACAGCATGAGGTCCTGGAGTAAGGTACAATCCTTCTTTTACTTTCTTGTAAGGAACTCCCATTTCATCCCAAATTTTTTGAGCAGGTTCTCTTACAGTAACCGGATTCATCATATACCCACCTAACCAATATCCTCCACCAAGGTAATTGTTCTGTTCAATAATCAATACCTTAAATCCCATAGTTGAAAGTTCGCGCCCAGCAGTTAACCCTGCAGGTCCAGCACCAATAATAAGTACATCTGATTCTGCTCTATCAATTAAAACCGAATGAAATTCATCAACAATTGCTTTTGTAATTTCAACTTCCCTCACATCAGCAAATATTTTTTCAGGCTTATCTTGATTTACAGATTCTTGCATACCAAGAAGCATTTTAAAACACATTAATACTTTCCTTAAACTAAACTTCCAAATTAGAAAATTTAGTACAGCGTAATCACAAACATATCAAATTGCGGGTTTACTGTTAAGTGTTTTGAAAATCTTTTCTAATTTGAGAAATTTTAATTCGTTTAATTTCATCATTATGAATTTTATTTAGACATTTTAAACATATCCTATCATCTCCTCCCATTCCTTCTGGAGGTCTAAGTCCCATTATCTTAAACCTTGATCTAGATGTTTTCATGCTGACCTCTCCAAATTCTTCATTACAACAAAAACATGCTTTTGTCATATCCTTAATTAAAAATAATTAGCAAATAAAAAAATTGAATAATAACATGTAACTAGGTGGATCCTAAAAGTTAGTTCATACTAATTATATTACATGATTTAACTCACTAACAAAATTTAGAAAAAACTAAACTATAGTTAAATTCAGTAGGCAAATAATGACTACAAATTTAGAGACTGTGACTAAAATTCCCCCTCTCAAAAATTTATATCTAAATTCGAGGAAGTTGAATCGATTTGACTACATCTGATCTTAAACAATCTATGCCAGATTCAAAATTACCAAAAATTAATTGGGCTAAACTAGAAGAAGCCGAGAATTTTGCAAAAAATGTAAAACTCTACCGACAGGGAAAAATTGATAAAGATAACTTCAGACGATTTAGACTTCAACATGGCGCTTATGGAACAAGAATGACTGATGATTATGCAATGGTGAGAATAAAAATTCCTGCAGGAGAAATTTATCCAAATCAACTTGAAAAAATTGCCCAACTTAGCGAAACATTTTCAATTGGCAGCGCACATATTTCAACAAGACAAAACATCCAGCTACACTGGATTGTGTTAGAAGATGTATCTGAAATAATGAGAAGCTTAGCTGAAGTTGGATTGACAACAAGAGAGGCTTGTGGTAACACTGTTAGAAATGTAATGTGTAGTCCTCTTGCAGGCGTATGTAATGATGAAGTGTTTGATCCAACTCCGTATGCATTTGCTACTGCAAAATTCCTTTTAAGAAATCCATTAAATCAAAATCTTCCTAGGAAGTTCAAATTCAATTTTACATGCTGTGAAAAACATGGAATGGCAAGAATTGCCGATGTTGGTTTAATTCCACAAACAAGAAACTTGGACGGAAAAACTCAACGTGGTTTCAAAATATTTCTAGGAGGTGGTTTAGGCAACAAATCTTTTGTTGCTCATCAATTTGAAGAATTTACTCCAGAAGAAGATTTGCTATACACCTCTATAGCTGTTCTACGAATTTTTGATAGAATGGGTAACAGAAAAAACATGGCACGAAATAGAATGCGATACCTTGTAGATGAAATGAGTTGGGATAAATTTCAGAACTTAGTTCTAAAGGAAAGATCAATTGTTAGGGCCACACAATCTGTCATAGTAAAACTAGACGTTGACTCTACCCCAAACGAAATTAAACAACCTATCGTCGTTTCGGATTCTGATGGAAAATCAATTCCAGATGGTTATTCCCGTTGGTACAAAACCACCACCTATAAACAAAAACAGAATGGATATCGTTCAGTCTTTATAACATTGGAAGCCGGCGATGCTACAGCAAATCAACTTTATGCCTTGGCAAATATTGCTAGGCAATTTTCTGCAGAAGGATTTGCAAGAAATGGTTTTTCTCAAGAAATAGTTTTCAGATGGGTTAGTGAAGATGATTTACCTAGGATGTACGCTAAATTATTAGAGGTAGGATTAGCAAATCCTGGTTCTCTTACGATGGCATCTCCTGTTGGTTGTTCTGGAACTACATCATGTAACTTAGCTTTAACAAATTCTCATCGGCTTGCTAAAGAAATTCAAAGAAAGTTTCTAGAACTAAAACTTGACGAAGATGATGATTTGAATGATGCTACAATCAAAATTAGTGGATGTCCTAACTCTTGTGGTCAACATGAAATTGCCACAATAGGATTTTACGGTGGCGGTGCAAGGGTTGGAAAGGACATGTATCCAAATTATCAAATGTCATTTGGAGGAAGAGCAGATGGTGATACTATGTTAGGAGTAAATTGTATGAGAGTCCCAGTAAAGAGAGTAATTCCTGTTATCTTAAAAATAATGGAGATATTCAAGAAAAATAAAAAATCAGATGATACCTTAGCATCATGGATTAATAAAATTGTCAATGGAAAAGAAAATTCTGAAATAAAATCAGTTAAAGATTTAAAAAAAATACTGTCACCCCTAGTGATACCCCCAACAAAGGAAGAAGACAAGGATTTCTTTACCGATTATGGTGATGATACTAGCTACCATACAATGACTGGTAAGGGTGAGTGTGCTGCTTGAGTCAAGAAAAAACATTGCGTCCAACAATAGACGCCGATTCACTTCGTTCTGAGATAAGAGACAAAAGCGTTCGAGTAATTGACGTTAGAAAAGAAGAAGAATATAAAAAAAACCATATTCCAACTTCAGTAAATCTTCCTCTTGCAACCCTGTTATCAGATGATTCTCCAGAAAGAGTGAAAAAACTTCTGCAATCCTTAGGGATTGATAATGAAACCCAGGTAGTAGTATATGATGATACTTTTGGAGCCTTGGCATCTAGAGTTGCATGGACTTTGCAATACTTGGGGCATAGCGATGTTTCTCTACTAGATGTTACATATGGAAAATGGAACTCATTAGGCCTTGAAACCGATATACAAGTGCCTTCTTATGAAACAAAAACTCTTTCTGTAAATTTACATCCAGAAATAATGGCAACCGCAGATTATCTTGAGAAAGCAAAAGAAAAGGAAAACGTGATTCTTTTAGATAATAGAGAACGATTAAATTTTTTAGAACAACATATTCCAGGCGCAATTAATATTCCTTATAGAACGCTAGGAAGTCCAGAAAAAATTCTCAAACCAAAAACTGAAATGAAAAGAATCTTGGAAAATAGAGGAATATCATCTGATGCTGAAATTATTACTTATTGTGGTAGTGTAGGTACATTGTCGGGATTGGCGTATTATGCATTAAAATCAGTAAATTTACCAAACGTAAAGCTGTATGTTCGTTCCTTCAAAGAATGGAAATCTCTAAACAAACCCACTGACAAACAAGAACATGCGAACTATTGGGACTTGTCAGCTGAATAAAAAACTAATTTTTTGCTATTTGACTTCTTAATTTTCTGGAAACTACTGCTTCAATATTATCAAAAAGATCTAACATTTTTTGTTTATTGTCTTGAATGTAATCCTTACCTCTATCCTTTAATCTAATTTTCCATAATCTAATTTCTCTATGTTCTTCAAAAAACTGTTCTATCATTTGTTCTCCATGCTTTGCAGGATCTATAAAAGGTTCAAAGTTTTCAATTGTTTTTTCTAAATCAACTTCTTCTATCGAAGATTTGACAGATTGTATTGCATGACTTAATTCTTTTAGATTCTTAACTGATCTTGGAAGTATTTTCTTTTTCATTACAAAGAGTGATTTCTTTTCAGAACCAACTCTGTCAACCATTTCTGGGGTAAGGTCATAAACTGGAATTTTGTTGAATATTTCTCTCTTTTCATTTTTTACAATTAGTCCTTTTTCAATTAGTTTGTCAAGTGCATCTTGTGCATCTTTTTTGTCCAAAAATGTGGTCCAAACTATTGCACCAATAGTATGGTACCCTTGCCTAATTGATTCTAAGACTACAACTTCAATAATTCGCTTAAACCCTTCTTCCACTCTTACATTAACAAAATCTGGGTCTTTTACTGCCTTTCTTGCATTTTTTACATCAATTTCGATGGCTCGCCTAAGAGCATCAATTGCTTCTGATACTTGATTTAAAATAGAAAGAAAACATCCTTTGTTATACCATGCCATACCAAATGTAGGTTCTGACTCTATAGCTTTTTCTATGGAATCAAGTGCTTTTGAATATTTTTTTTGTTCATAATGTACAAGAGCTTTTAAATTCCAAGTCTCAGCATTTGTAACATCAATATCTAAAACTTTATCATAAATTCTTAAAGATTCGCCATAATCCTCAAGATGAAATCGTGCATATCCTAACTTCAAAAGTGCTTCAACATTATCAGGTTCTATTCTCAAAAATTGTTCAAAAACCATTGTAGCATCTTCGAGTTTCTCGTCGGCCATTAAATTGATGCCTTTTTTGAAAAGTTTTTTCTTGTTATAATTTGCATCTACAAGACTAGTTGATTCTTCTTTCTTTTCTGGTTTCTTTTGAAATGGCTTTTTCATTCATCTAACTGAGGTTTTTAATCAAGATAAATACTATTCCCAAATTGGTGAAATTCTATGCCTAATCATTCACTTTGAAAATACAAAAATACTTCATAATTCCACCTTCGGTAGTGTCCAGCAATCCTAAAATTGAAATTTCAGGCACCTCTCCGTTCACTCAACCCTCTGGAGTATTCGAGGTTCAAATAGCTATTACCGATAAAAAACCATCAGACGAATCAATCAATAAGAAAAATTTTCCCACACTTTGGGCAGATGATTTTCATTTAAGAATTTCTGGAAGCAAATTTACTGAAATCCTAGGGAGCGAAAAAAATCCAATTCCTAAATCTGTCTTTGATTTGGAATCAGTTTGGATTGTTGTTTCTGACCAATTTTCTACTATTCATTCTGTTTTTGATATTAAATTAAAACAACAAGTTACAACAGAACCATCTAAGCCTTCAAAGCCTAGCTTAAAACAAAAACCAAAAGAAATTCTAGAAACACC
>CAWTZT010000083.1:0-6120 GCA_963919845.1 Thaumarchaeota archaeon CSP1-1 | reverse complement strand
TATTTGAGATAACTCCCTCTGGAATGCGAGAAGTATTCATTGAAAATCCAGATGTAAAGTGGGATGATGTTGGTGGATTATCGGAAGTTAAAAGAGAACTTCAAGAAGCAATTGAATGGCCATTAAAGTATCCTGCTTTATATGATAAATTGGGTCATAAAATGGCCCGAGGAATTTTGTTACATGGGCCTAGTGGTACTGGTAAAACTTTACTTGCAAAAGCTGTTGCAACAGAAAGTGAAGCTAATTTTGTTTCTGTGAGAGGACCTGAACTTTTGTCTAAATGGGTTGGAGAATCTGAGAGAGGAATTAGAGAAATATTCCGAAGAGCAAGACAAGCTTCACCTTGTGTAATTTTCTTTGATGAAATTGATTCCATTGCACCACTTCGAGGAGTAGGAGGTGAAACTGCAGTTACTGTAAGAGTTGTAAGTCAACTTTTAACAGAATTAGACGGCATGGAAAACTTACGTGGTGTAGTTGTTTTGGCTGCTACAAACAGAGCTGATATGATTGATCCTGCATTACTTAGACCTGGACGATTTGATAAAATTATTCAAATTCCATTGCCAGATTTAGAATCCAGAAAGAGTATTTTGGAGATAAGTGTAAAAGATGTTCCTACAGTAAAGGATCCCAAAGAACCTGACTGTGTAAATATCTCAAAACTTGCCGAACAAACTGATGGAATGAGTGGAGCAGATGTTGCTGCTATTGCAAATACTGCAGTTTCATTAGTAATTCATGAATTTCTAGATAAATATCCAGAAATCAAAGATGTAGAAAAAAGTTCAGCGGGAGCCAAAGTGAAAATGAAACACTTTGAAGAAGCAACAAAGAAAGTTCGAGATCAAAAGGACTTGAAGTTAGGGCAAAAAGTCGTTGCATCTTATTACAGGTAGTTTTAATTAAATAATCCATCTAATCTACATAAATGTCTGAATATAGGGGCTATAAAGGAAATTCTCTTTTATTATTAAAAAAATCAAATGTCAAAGTTGGAGATTCAATTAAAGTAACTGATGATTTGACTTACATTGGCATTCTTATGCCTCGTTATGAACATGAAGATGAAGAGCATATTGTCATCAAACTAAAAAGTGGATACAATGTTGGAATAGAAATAAGTAAAATCAAGAAAATAGAACTGCTTCCATCTGATAAAAAAATTCAAGAATCTTCTCCAAAAATTCATTCAGATTCCTCATTACCAAAAGTTTTGTTGTTATCGACTGGAGGTACGATTGCGAGTAAAATTGATTATAGGACTGGAGGAGTTACTCCTGCACTAACGGCAGATGATCTTAATTCAGCTGTTCCAGAACTTGCTAAAATAGCAAATATAGATACAGAAGTCTTATTCTCAGAGTATTCTGAAAATCTACTTCCTCAACATTGGAAACAAATTGCAGAAAAATTAGATTCCGTAGCTAATTCTGATTACAAGGGCATCATTATTGCTCATGGTACTGATACAATGCAATACACTGCAGCGTTCCTTTCATTTGCATTAGCTGGTTTTCCAATTCCAATTGCACTTGTAGGTTCACAAAGATCTTCAGATAGACCCTCTTCAGATGCGGCATTAAATTTGGTTTCTTCTGCAAAATTTGTTGTTGAATGCAATTCTAAAGGAGTTTTCGTAGTAATGCACCAAAATGAAAGTGATGATCTGGTGGTATGTCATCTTGGTACAAGAGTGCGAAAAAATCATACAAGTAAACGTGGTGCATTCCAAACCATTGGAGGGGATCCCGCATTTTTAATATTAGATAAAAAAATTCATAAAAATCTTCAACAAGAATATTTCAAGCAAACAAAATACAATCCTAAATTAAATTATAATACCAAAGTTGCTCTTGTAAAATATTATCCTGGTTATGATCCAAAATTATTTGATTCTATAATTGGAGCAGGATATAAAGCAATAATATTTGAAGGAACGGGTTTGGGACATATTGGAAAGTCAATGTACCAGAGTGTAAAGAAGGCAAATGAGCTTGGATTATTTTTGGGAATGACTTCTCAATGTATAGATGGTAGGGTAAGTATGACAGTATATGAAAGTGGAAGAGATCTTCTTGAGCTAGGGATTGTACCGTTATCTAATATGATTCCAGAAACGGCTTTAGTGAAAGCAATGTGGGCTTTGGGGAATTCAAACAATGTTACTGATATGAAAAAATTAATGATGGAGAATATTGCATCAGAATTTTCTGATTAATCTTTAAAGATGGTATGGTGGAAAAATAAATGTCTGAAATAAACATAGATAAAATTGGTTTAAAGGTTGGATTGGAAATTCACCAACAATTATCTACAGGCAAGAAACTATTTTGCAACTGTAATATTGAAGAGAAAAATGAGTATACGGCAAAGTTTTCACGAAGGTTAAGGGCCTCTAAGAGTGAATTAGGAGAATATGATCCTGCAGCCATCTTTGAAAAAACGAAATCAAAGACAATGATTTACTATACTAATCCAACCAGCACTTGTCTTTTAGAACAGGACGAAGAACCACCTCATGAACTTAATTCAGAAGCAAAAAAAACTGCACTATTAATTTCAAGTGCTCTTAATTCAAAAATTTTTAGAGAAATTTATCCAATGAGGAAAATGGTAATTGACGGTTCTAACACTTCAGGATTTCAAAGAACTATGCTAGTTTCTCAGGGAGGATTTCTTTATGTAGATGGAGAAAAAATAGGAATCCAAACTATTTGTCTTGAAGAAGATGCTGCAAAATTACTGCAAGATAGTGAAGGTAAAAGAGAATATAGTCTAGAACGCTTGGGAATTCCGCTTGTAGAGATTGCCACAGAACCTGTAATGGCAAGTCCTTCAAAGATAAGAAAAATAGCTCTTAGTTTAGGTAGGCTTTTACGAACTACGAAGAAAGTTACACGAGGATTAGGATCGATTAGACAAGATGTTAACGTATCTATCAAAGATGGTGAGGTAGTAGAAGTTAAAGGAGTACAACAATTAGATCAGCTAGAAAAAGTTGTAGAATACGAAGCAAAGAGACAACAGGGATTATTATTAATTTCTGAAAAATTAAAAAATTTGAATGTGGAAGACATCTCTAAAGAAAATGATGTATTTGATGTAACAGAAATTTTTAGAAAATCAAAATCCAAAGTTATCAAAAAAGCTTTTGAATCTAATTCAGATATTAGAGCAATAAGAATAAAAAATTTCTCTGGAATGTTTGCTTATTCACCATATGAAGGAATTAGAATAGGAAAAGAATTAGGGCAACAAGTTAGATTTTTTGGAATTGGTGGAATTTTTCATTCAGATGAACTCCCAAATTATGGGATAGAAAAAACTGAAATGGAACAAGTTACAAAACTTCTAAAACTCAATGATAAAGACGGGTATGTTATAATTGCAGGAGAAAAATCTAAGATTAATTTTGCAATTGATTCTGTTATTAATAGAATAAAAGAAGCAAAGAAAGGAATACCTACAGAAACCAGACAGGCAACAGCTACTGGAGAAACTGTCTATCTTCGACCTAAACCTGGAGCATCAAGGATGTATCCTGAGACTGATATACCACCAATAATTCTGAGTGAAGAAGAAATTAAAAATTCCAAAACTAATGTTCCCAAGTCTTGGGATGAATCATTACAGGAGCTTCAACAAAAATACCAGCTTAATACCCAATTAGCTGAACAAATATTTGATTCAGAGTATTTAAATTTGTTTGAAAAGATTTGCACAAATAAAAAAAATTCTCCAAATTTTGTTGCTTCTACATTATGTTCAACTATAACAAACTTACAACGGAAAGGATTGGATTCGAATTTACTAAAACCACAAGAGATTATCAAGTCATTCGAGTTTTTAACTACTGGAAAAATTTCCAAAGAATCAATGGAGATTATTTTTGAATTAATTATGTCAGGTAAAACAAAATCTGTAGAAGAATCTATTGATAAATCATCTCTCAAAAATATAGATGGTGAAGAGCTAGACCATATACTTGAAAAGGTAATTAATGACAACATGAATATTTTACAAGCCCAAGGACATCACGCAGTTGGGGCTTTGATGGGAATTGCTATGAAGTCTGTTCGTGGAAAGGCATCAGGAGAAAAGATTAATCAGTTATTAAAAGAAAAAATTAACAAATATCTTAGAAATAATAAAGAATGAAAAAACTTAGTTTGACGAAGTTTTAATAGAATTTTTTTAGATTACTCTATTTTACGTCTACCAGTTCCTCGTCCCATGGTGACCCATCGGCCTTTTCCAGTCGGTCTTCCTTTGGTTTCTGCAATATCACCAAGTTTGATTTTTTTGGTTCCACGGCCCATAGATACGTACACATCTTTTGCTGCTTCTTTCTTTTTTTTCTGATATTCTCGGTATTGCTCTCCTGTCCACTTATCTTCTGGTTTTTCAATTATTTTACGTGATGTACCTCTGCCACCTACTCTTACTACTTTGCCCATGTACAATTCTTCTATTTTCCCGTTTTTAAAGGTGTTCCTCTTAAAATAGATTATTTTTGTAAAAATGCGGGAAGTGGGATTTGAACCCACGAACTCCTAGGAGATAAGGACCTGAACCTTACGCCGTTGACCAGGCTGGGCGACTCCCGCAACGTAGAATTTAGAAATCTAGAATAAGTTTCTTTATTGAACACAAACAAAAGTACAAACATGATCTTAACTACTAATCATTTATGGAATTTAGAGAGATTTATTGTAACAATTGTAAGAAAAGCCTTGGAAGATACAATATAAAATATTTTCCTGAATCAAAAATTGCTGAATTAATTAAAGATAACCATGCATCTCATCTACGAAGCGGTCATCAATTAGAAGTAAAGCGAGTACAAAAATAATCAAAATTTTAGGAGATATTTATTTCCAAGTTTAATTAGTTGTCAAAAGTTTTTTCAAAATCTTCTAGAAGATTTTTTTGATGTTTATCTAACTTCTTTGGAATATTTATTACAACTCTGACATATTGGTCTCCACGAACTCTAGAATTTTGATTGGGCAAACCTTTTCCCTTTAATTTTATAATAGTATTTGGTTGACTGCCAGACTCTATTTTAATTTTTTCAGTTTTTTCTAATGTTGGCACTTCAATAGTTTTTCCAAGTGTTGCTTCAACCATACTTACGTTTGCATCATAAAAAATGTCTGATTCATCTCTCTTAAATTTTGGGTGAGGTTGGACTCTAATACGGACGATCAGATCTCCATTAACACCATCAGGAATTGATTCTCCTTCGCCTGAAATAATGTAATCACCTGAATCAATTCCTCGTGGAATATCAAATGGCATATGTCTAATTCCTTTTGTTTGTCCACTCCCCTTACAATTTTTACAGGGTTTTTCAATAATTGAACCATTTCCATGACATGAATTACATGGTCCAACTGTTACAAAGGATGCAAATCCCATTTTCCTAGTTTGTCTAACTTGACCTTGACCATTACATACTGAACACGTTTTTTTCAAAGTCCCAGGTGCACACCCTGTACCTTGACAATTATCACAATCTACGTTTTTATGAATATCAATTTCCATATGTTTTCCATGAAGAACATCTTCAAGAGTAATGGATGTTTCAAAAAGTAAATCAGCACCTTTTTGATGTCTGAATCCACCAAAACCACCACGACGACCTAAAAGAGTTTCAAAAATTGATTCAAAACCGCCATGTCCTCCTCCAAAAATATCACCAAATATGTCATTAAAACTACCACCAGCCCCCCTGAAAATATCTTCAGTTGAATACTTTCCACTAACACCTTCATGTCCATATTGATCATATACTTCTCGTTTTTTTTGATCAGATAATACTGCGTAAGCCTCAGAAATTTCCTTAAAATGTTCAGCTGCTTCAGAAGATTTGTTTCTATCTGGATGGAATTTTAAAGCAAGTTTTCGATACTGAGATTTTATTTCGTTTGGTAAAGCAGTTTTCGATAAACCTAAAACCTCATAATAATCACGTTTTGCACTCATGTATAATCCTAATAATTTCCCAAGAACTATAAATTAGCTAATTTGAACTTTCACCAGATTTTTTACTGGTGTCTTCATCGGATGAAGTTTTAGATTCAGAAGTTTGTTCTTGAGTTGTTTGTTGTT
>CAWTZT010000082.1:0-22917 GCA_963919845.1 Thaumarchaeota archaeon CSP1-1 | reverse complement strand
CCTTTTTTTAATAATTTACTTTTTGAAAAGCCTTCATTGAATGGAGACCATATCTTGATTTTTTTCCTAATTCCTAATTTTATTCCATCAATTTCTCCCAGGTTGAGGGCTAATTCCATTTTCTTTGAAAACTTTGGTCTACAATCTGGATAATTCTTATCTCCAATATGGGCACCATATGCAACTAAGGATGCGTTAAGCGTAAAAGCCCATGCTGTTGCTATGGATAAAAACACCGCATTTCTAATAGGCACCACAATGGAATAATCAAAACTTTTCGGGATAGTCTTTTTTGTGTTAGTAAGTACGTTAGTTTCACCGTACAGTTCTTTCATAAAATTAATGTCTATTATTTTATGTTCCTGAAAACCAAGAATTTTTGCAAAGGTTTTTGCCATCTTAATTTCTTGGTTAGCTCTTTGCCCATAAGAAAAAGAAATTCCATATAGTTTGTATTTTGATTTAAGATAAACACACGTACAGATAGAATCAACTCCCCCACTAAAAACAACAACAGCTTTTTTCAAGTTAACACCTTTTTGTAAAATTAATTAAGATTTAATGATGGAGGCACCTTTAGTTGGTTGACAGATAATAATTTCACATTTTTTGTTTACAGATGCAAAACCTTTCTCCATTGATTTAGAAATTTTCTTTAAATTTGATGATTTTGTTGTAAATGCAATCACTGAGGGACCAGCCCCACTAATTGTAACACCTAGTGCTCCAGCATTTAGAGCATTTTTTTTCACTTTATCAAAGCCTGGAATCATATGCTGCCTAGCAGGTTCAATAATAATATCTTTAATCGAATTTCCAATCAACTTTGAATCTTTTTTCATAAAACCAGCAACAATTGCAGAAGCATTTGAAAGATTTACAATACTATCATCTAACTTAATTTTTTTTGGAATTACACTTCTTGAGACCATTGTTTTTTTCGCTGGTACACGAAGTTTTGGTATTGCTACACATAAAACCAAGTCTTTAGGTGGATCTATTTTTATGACGTCAAATGGTTTTTTTCTCACAATTACAAAACCTCCCAACACTGCTGCTGCTACGTTATCATAATGAATTGAACCTGCACTTGCTAGTTCACCTATTCCTGCAAATTCTACCAAAGATTTAGGATTAAGACTCAGCTTAAATAATTTGTTAAATGCAACAGCAGTAGCTGCTGCAGTTGCAGCGCTACTTCCCATTCCAAATCCAATAGGTACGCCTTTTTTGATTTTAATTTCAAAACCAGTTTTTATTTTGAATTTTTTTGCCATTTTTTTTGCAACAAGACCTGCGGTATTTTTTTGTGGATTAATGGGAATGGGATCAGAACTGATAATTTTTATTCCATTACCTTTTTTTGAAATTTTTACTTGATCATAAAATGCATCTAACGCAAGACCAAAAACGTCAAATCCAGGACCTAAATTTGCAGTCGAGGAAGGTGCACGAGCCCTAACACTTTGAATCACTAATCTTCTACCTCTTCACCTAAGTTAATGGTTCTACTTAATGCACTTTCTAAATTAATCATTCCTTCACCAGTGACATTTGAAACAGGAATCAAACCTTGTGCAAATCCACCAAGATTTAAACTTCTTAAAATAGTGGTTGTGAGGGTATAGGTCTCTCCATCTGCTTCTTTTGATATTGAATCTTCCAAAGCTTTTAGATTCGTTGACCAACGAATGATATCTTTTAATTTTTCACCAATTAGATCTGTTTTTGTCAGTACATTAATTGTAGGTAGATTCAATCTTAATTTAATTGAGGTTGCCAAAAGTGCAATTGATACAAAGTTTACTGGAGAAGTAATTAACGCTCCATCAAACAAAAACAAGTTTACTTTTTCTGCAACATCTAAATTTTGAACAACAAAGGGACCACTTGTTCTATATGCAAATAACTCAATTTGTCCTGGGGTATCTACAACTAAGTAATCTGGATTAACTTTACTCACCTCTTTTTGTATATCTTCAATTTTTGAAGCGATCAAATCGTTTGCCATTATTAGCGCTCCATTAGGCCCTAAATCATATTGCTTCATTATGGAAACTAGATCAACATAATCTCTTACATCTATGTCACAAGAATATGGTAAATTTTCTACCCCAGGATCTAAATTTAAGATAGCGCAAAAAGCCCCATTACTCGTATAGTAATCATAAACTCTAGAAGAAAGTAGGGATTTTCCTGATCCAGCCGTACCAGTAATAAAAATAATTTTCAACCTTTTCGGTGTAATTTTTTTTTGATTCGCTTATATTTGAATCCATGAGAAAAGCATCGAATGAATTGGCGAATAATTGCCATCCCGGCAAGCATGATTCCTATTATCATTATTGCTATTCAATTTGATATTAAACTCGAGGATGTTTTTGCCATCGGAATTCTTCCTTTTGTTGGAGCGATAGGTGCTATGATGATCAAACTTGGTCTTCAAGGGGTAAAATTTGCTTATATTGCTAAACACTATCTTGGCCCAATTGCATCTTTTTGGCATCTTACTGGAGTAAGAGTTGGAAGCGAATTTATCAAATTTACAACTCCTATGTTTGTTGGTGCCGAGTTTGTAGTTATTTACTGGTTACATAAGAAGGGTGTTCCTCCTTCCAAAGCATCTTGGGTTGCCATATTAGATATTGTAACAGAAGTTTTTGCAGCAGGATTATTATCCATTATGGCAGGCATATTGGCTTTGATTCATGGGGCATATGTTGTAGCTGCAATAGTTCTTGGAACTAGTATTTTTGTAACCACTTTATGGTTGATTTTATTTTTCTTATCTTCAAAACGTATTTTCCAAGTTCCACAAGTTATAGCAAGTTTTGTAAAAAAATTAGGTAAGGATAGAGGAAAAAAATACATTGAGAAATCAAATCAATTGATGGAAGAAGTATGTTTAATGAGTAAAGAAAACTTTGGAACAAAAGAATCAAAGAAGGTATTTGTTATTGGTTTTCTTATCTCGATTGTATCATGGACTTTCTATGGAGTTTCCTTTATGGTAATAACATTAGGTACTGATTCTGTAACTGGTTTATTTGACTCTGTTATGGCAGTAATGGGTGCTAATGCTATTGGGAATTTGCCAATAACAATTGGTGGTTCAGGGTTGGCAGAATTTGGAATTATGGCCTATCTAAATAATCTTGATCCATTTAATTTTCAAATTCCAGAAAAAAGTACTCAATGGAGTCAAGTGATTGGATGGAGAATTGCAACATATTATGTTCCAATAGTAATTACTTGGTTATTATTAGTAAAATTAGCCTTAAGAAAATATAATAAACCAGGAATTTCATAGAAACCACTTTGTTTTCAATTCAGTTTTTTGTTTATGGAATTAAAAAATAAAATCATAGTAATTACCGGAGCCTCCAGCGGAATTGGAGAAGCCTCTGCAATCAGATTTGCTGAAAAGAAAGCAAAATTAGTTTTAGTTGGAAGAAGAAAAGAAAAATTACTTGATGTAGAAAAAAAAATTTCAAAATTCAACATTCCAACGCTCGTTTGTAAATGTGATGTTTCTGAAAAATCTCAAGTTAAGGAAATGTGTCAAGAAGTATTGAATAAATTTGGTCAAATTGATGTGTTAGTGAATAATGCAGGTTTTGCGATTTATGGTAATGTTTCTGATCTTAGTATAGATGAAATCGAATCACAAATGGCTACAAATTATTTTGGTATGGTTTATTGCATCAAAAACTTTCTTCCAAAGATGATTGAACAAAAATCTGGACATATAGTAAATGTTGCATCAGTTGCAGCAAGTTTTGGATTACCAGGAATTGCTTCTTATTGTGCCTCAAAATTTGCAATGCTTGGTTTTTCTGAGGGGTTACGTTATGAGCTTAAAGGAACAGGAGTTGGAATTACCGTCGTAAGTCCTATAATGGTTAGAACAAATTTCTTTGATCATCCTTCTTTTGAATCAATGCCAAAATATTCTTCAACATCATTAAGTGCAGATACTGTAGGAAAGGCAGTAGTTAAAGCAGCAAATTCTTCTAGACTAGAAATAATTGTTCCACCAATGGTAAGAGGAGCAGTTTGGGCAAAGCATACTATACCTTACTTAATTAATCCTATTATCGGTTCAGTGTTTAAGAAACATTGGACTGAAGAAAAAAATTCACAGTAAAAATTATTCTTCAGATTCAGTAGGTACTTCATCAGAACTTACATCAAGGAGCTCTAATTTTTTTAAATTAAATTGGTAGATTGCTTCCATCTCAATTTCTTTTTCTTTTTTTAAAAAATCTGTAACTTTTTTGCTTAATGGTGCTTTTAATGTATCAAAAGTAAACTCGTAAACAATCCCTTTTTCTAACTCAGCGGGTTTGATAGTTTTTGGTAGATCAAGTGTTACAATACGTCTCCCATCTTCTACAGGATCGTAAAGTTGAGCATCTGCCTTGCCATCTTTATCGTAAATTTCTAAAAAATAACCTGTTTTTGTTTCAGATTTGGGTTTTTCAAATTTAGCATTCTGAATCTCCTCAGTAACCCAACTTGGAATATCTTCTTTCTTTTTTGCCATAATTCGTTGACTGCTCTAACTCTGTTGTTTGTCTTTCTTGCTTTTTTGCCACCAGTCTAAATAATCATATTGTCTATCTTCTCTAGTAAATTCTCGTTGGTTTAGGCGATCACGTATGTCACTAACTTGTTCTCTTGTGGCGTATAAACCGCATTTTTTACAAATAAAGTGCTTTGTTGAAGGATCAAATTTCATTGGGAATTCTCCTTCTACGGGGGTTTCAATCACTGGAACTTCGCTTTCTCCCGAAGCAGCATTCTGTGCTATTATGGCCTTTTTTTTCCTTGCTATACATTCTGGACAATCAGGCAATGTTGTTTCCACAGAATTTTTCCATAAAAGCGTTCCCACCATCATCATAAGATCGGCTCTTAATACCCTGATTTTCAAAATTTTCTGGTACGCGGATTATATCGTCATCCCTTTCGGTCAGTTCGCCCATCGAACATACCGCGTACCAGACTAGTAAATAGTCTAAATTCAATTATTATTATTTCTTGTTTTCAAGCACTTCACAAACAATTTTTGCAGTGTTTTCTGCCCCTTTATCTGAAAAATTATTTGTGAACGTCTCTAGTCTATCCAAATATTCACTGTAATTACTCTTGATATTTTTTACAGCATTTACAATTTGTTTTTTCTTTTTTGCTAGAATTCCTAACTTTCTTTCTTCTATCCACTTTAACTGATTAGCGTGTTCATCATAAACTGGAATTCCAATTACTGGCTTAGTATTAGCGCCAATAATTTCACCCAATGTGGTATGTGATCCATTAACAACTGCATATTTACATCGATTTAGAACAGTTTGTTTTTCTAATTCCGATAAAAATCCTATATCAATTTGAATCCAATCAATCTTTTTCTCAAATGCTTCAGAAAATGAATATTTTACTCCATCCTTTCCCATCACTCTATCAATGGATGAATCATTTCTCGCATGAGAAATAACTCTTTTCTCATTTTCAAATGCATCATCTCCAAAAACTTCTTCAAATTTTTTTCCAGTAAAATCATTTGTTGACTTATTTCCAGTTCGCATCCAATAACCAAAATCAGTTTCATCTATTAACTTCTCAAAATTTGTTTTAGGTTTTGTTTTGGTAAGATTTTTCTTTGCAAAATGTCCAACATATGTTATTTTTTCTTTTAATTTATTAGGAAAATTAAGATTATATTCACATATGGTATATGGAGGAGGAGAGTCTGCAACGATGATTTTAGTTGCTTTTGCCATTTGTTTTGCTACAAAAACCATAGATGGATAAAAATAAAATTTAGTTTTCCAAAGCTTTGGCATAAATTGATTTGTGATAAATAGACTAGTTATTTGTCGATTCTTTGCAAGTATATTGGAACCGACATCTCCATCATTAATTACTAAATCAAATTTTTCTTTATCGTAAAGTTTTCTTTCTTTTTTAAGATAATCCGGAATTTGTTTGAGAAGAGGTGGATTCCTTGAAACAGGAATAAAAAAATTAAGCATAGATAAAGTTACACTGGGTCCCACTTTTCCGTCTATGGGAGTTGGCATCTTAATTTCATGAATATATTGGTGGTGTGATGGAAATTTTTCTAATAATCTTTGATAAACTTCTCCTTTACTAGAATAATGAATTTCATATTCATCTTTTAGATACTTTGGAAGTTCATTGTTTAATGTCATCATTCTAGAATAATGTCCAAAGCCCCAAGGATAGATGAACTCTCCTATCTTTTTCATACTTTCAAAATACCTAAGCTGTTTAAATTTTCAATGTTCTAATTCTAAAGAATCAAGAATATCATGAATGTTATTAGCACCAACTTCTATTGAAATACTTTTTTTAGTATGTTCAGATTCTTTAGCAATTTTTTTTGCTTCGTTAATAGTTGTATTAATTGAATTAAATTTCATTTTCCCAAATTTTTCTATTTTAGGTAGGAATTTTCCCAATCCAATTTCTTTAGCATTATCTAAAATATCATCATCAAGACCAGCAAGTGGGATATGTGGAATTATATTCTTTTCAAATACTCTTTTAATAATAGCATCAACAAATGGTGATGGAAAAATTAAAGGTGAAATTGAAAGTGATATCTTTTTCATTTTATTTAATTTTGCAATTGTGATTAAAATTTCAGTTATAGTTTGTACTAGAAGCAAAAAATTCTTTGTACCTGAACTTATTGAAATCTGGTAGAAATCTAAATCTATCTTGGAGTGAAGAGTTCTTGGAATAATCTTATTCAGAATTTTTACAAGATTCAACAACTCTGATTTTTTATTGTAAAAAATAACAATCTTCACATCATAACCTTGCTTAATTGTTTCAAGACATGAAATAGCAGATAATTCATCAAAGATGCTACATACTATTTTTTCATTTTGTGAGTTATAGGGAATTCCTCCAAGACCTTTATCGGTATAAATGCAAACATAAGCATGTTTTTTGGTTAGAAAAGTGTAAAGTACCTTATCATTATTGTTTTCTGTACCCGGTTTAGCACCGAGTTTAGTAGTTTTTTCTATGAGTGAGGATGTAGTAGCAATTTCCAAATCTTTTGGTAAGTATCCTGTTGAATAACCTTCAATTTTTACATAAAATTTATCTCCTTTAAGTAAAAGATTAGAACCAATTTTTGTGATTGCTGAAACAACAGTATTAAATTCATTTTCGACTTGTTTTGCTATTGCTACTCTTTCAATTCCAAATAGTAAATTTATCGCTGAAGAGGTAAAAACTGGGTCATTAGCATCAACTACAATTATGGAATCTTCCTTTCGAATAGCTTGAAATTTTAGATTTTTAATTTTTAGAATTTTTTTAATATTTGTGATTAAAGAATTAATTTTATTTTGAGCAAAAATTGACGGAAAAACAATTACGGAAGCGTTTTCACTCATTTCATTTTTTTATCTAGAGTTGTTTATAATTTTAGAATAATTTGTTGAGACTAACACTCGTAATGATTATTAAACAATCCCTAAGAATGTATATCATGAGCAAATTTACACCCGAACAAATTGCTGAGCTAAATGAAAAACTCAAAACACCAGAAGAAGTTCTAAAATGGGCTTTAGATAACTTACACCCAAAATTAGCATTAGCCTCAAGTTTTGGTGCTGAGGATGTTGCAGTTATTGATATGTTAACTAAGATTAATTCAAAGGCAAGAATTTTTACATTAGATACTGGTAGACTGAACCAAGAAACTTATGATGTAATGGATGAAATTAGAAAAAAATACAATACTAGCATCGAAGTTACATTTCCTGATGTTGAAGAAGTTACAGAAATGGTACGCGTAAACGGAATGAATCTATTTTATGAAAGTCCTGATAACCGAAAACTCTGTTGTGGTATCAGAAAAGTTCATCCACTAAACAAAATGTTAGCTACTTTAGATGGTTGGATTACTGGACTAAGAAGTGATCAAACAAACAATAGAAGTACTGTACCCAAAATTGCAATCGACGATCAACATAATGGTATGTTAAAAATTAATCCTATTGTAGATTGGACATGGGAACAAACTTGGGATTACATTAAAGTAAATAATATTCCCTACAATAAATTACATGATAAAGGATTTCCTAGCATAGGATGTGAACCTTGTACACGAGCAATAAAACCCGGTGAAGATCTAAGAGCAGGTCGTTGGTGGTGGGAAGGTACATCAGATAGAGAATGTGGCCTGCATATGGAACATAACAAATAGACCTTGCCACAAAGCAATGGAGTAGCGAAGCCACACGGTGGTAAGTTAGTAAATAAGATTAGCAAAAAAGATCCAACGGGATTATTTTCTATTTCTATTAGTGCAGATCTTGCAAATGATGTTGAAAATATTGCAGATGGAATATTTAGCCCTCTAGAAGGATTTTTACTTCAGCAGGATTTTGAAACTGTTGTTAAAAGGGGGAGATTATCAAACGATCTACCTTGGACAATTCCTATAGTTTTAGACGTAGATGATTCAACTGCAACAAAAATAAAAGATTCTGGAGAAGTACTTTTACAAAACCCCAATTCAGAAGGATTTGCTATTTTACACGTTGAAGAAATTTTCAGGTTTGATAAAGAAAAAACAATTCAAGGAGTTTATGGTACGACTGATTCTAATCATCCTGGCGTTGCAAGAACATTAGCAATGAAAGATAACTTAGTTGGTGGAAAAATTGATTACATAAAAAGACCAGATGAAAGTACTTTAAGAAAATATAGAAAGACTCCTTTGGAAACTAGAGAAGATTTTGAAAAAATTGGATGGAAAACAATTGTTGCTTTTCAAACAAGAAATCCACCACATGTTGCTCATGAAATGCTTCAAAAAACATCCCTAACAACACGAGATGGAGTTTTTGTAAATCCATTAATTGGAAAGAAAAAATCAGGAGATTTTGTAGATGAGGTTATCATAAAAAGTTATGAAACATTAATTGAGCATTATTATCCAAAAAATCGATGTAAACTAGCAACACTACATACTGAAATGCGTTATGCGGGACCTAAGGAAGCAATACATCATGGAATTATGAGACAAAACTATGGATGTACTCACATAATAATTGGAAGAGATCACGCTGGTGTAGGAAATTACTATGATCCTTTTGCAGCTCAGAAAATATTTGATGACTATCCAGATCTTGAGATAACACCAATCTTTTTTCCTGCATTTTTCTATTGTAAAAAATGTCTTAATTTTACAAATGAAAGAGTTTGTCCTCATGACAAAGATGCCAGAGAACAACTAAGTGGAACTAAACTTCGCACAATGATACAAGAAGGAACAACACCATCAGAATTTATTCTACGTCCTGAAGTTTCAAAAATTATTATGAACTGGAACAAACCCTTTGTAGACTAGATTTTTATTCGTGCCTCGTCAAGCTTAGTTATGAAGTACATCATTGTTTTTTTATTTCTTGCAACAATTTTCTTTATACCTTCTTATGCTCAAAATGAATCAAACCCCTCCTTAATTTTACAAACGATTGAAATTCCTCCAAATGATTTTAACACAGTTGCTCGTGATACAATAATAATTGAATTTGAAAAACCACATACAATAAGTTGGCAAGTAACAATACGAAATGATCTAATGTACGCAAATCCAGACGGAAACGCTGCAATTCGATTTTATGATCTAACAAACCCAGACAAATTTATTGAAATTGGAATGGGTAGCCCTCCTCAAGAAAAATTTTGGATTGCAGTACAAATTCCAGACGACACGGGATATGTGGTTATCCATAGTAAACTAGAGAGAGGATGGGCACCAGAAAAACTACAAATTCTCGCGTATACTGAAAAAGCAGGATTAACTGTTAACAATGGCGCAAGAATAGTTACTTCTAATTTAGATATTGGTTCTTTTCAGATTGGGTCTTATTCGGTTTTTGGAATGGAAAGCTCAACTGATCCTCCGGCAATAAATTCCGGTAAATTTGTGATAGAATTTATGTCAGGTGATCCAACTCAAAATCGACTTGCTCTTTTTCCATTCTTCCTAGCTGGTGGGGTTGGAGTGATTGTTGCAATTCTGCTTGTAACTAAGAAGCGTCATTAGTTTCATAATATTTACAACTATTCTTAATCTTACAAACACTGCATCGAGGTGAAATAGGTTTACAAATATTCTGACCATACATTACAAATGTGTCATTGATTTCAAGCCAATATTTTTTTGGTATTTTTTTTATTAATTCAAATTCAGTTTCTTCGGGTGTTTTTGTATTGACTAGTCCTAGTCTATTTGAAATTCTATGTACATGAGTATCTACTGGAATCGCAGGAATATCAAATGCATAAACTAAAACACAATTAGCAGTTTTTCTTCCAACGCCAGGTAATTACAAAAGCTCATCAAAATCATTGGGGACTTTTCCTTTATACTGTGAAGAAATAATTGATGCTACATTAATTATCCTTTTAGCTTTTACGTGGTAGAAACCTATAGACTTGATTAGTTTCTCTACATCATTGACTTTGGCCTTGGCAAGAGCATGAACTGATTTGTACTTGCTAAATAATTTTTTTACCACCTTGGCCGTGTTTTCATCTTTTGTCCTGGCTGAGAGTATTGTTCCAATCAGAATACTAAAAGGATTTCCAGTTTCAGCCTCATGAAGTTCTTTCAAAGCTGTTAATCTTGGGGGAGAAACAGAATTCATAGTATCAATCATTCCTCTAAGAATTTTTTTCATATGTACTTCTAGATTTGATTCTATTATAATGTAAACTAGTAACTATCTAAATCAAACCTTGTAAATTATCGTACAAGTATTATACCTTGAAAATTGAGTAATTATATTGGAACTAACAAAGGATGAAGAAGCAGCTCTTAAAGGAGAAATGGGTGAAACATTAGAACTTGCCTATAGAATTTTAGTCGCTACAGGTGAAGCTACTAATGCTGAAAAACTTATTCCTATTCAATGGGCACATGTATCTGGAGTAAACTATAACACCATTGGCGATGCAGGTGTTGATTTTCTTTCAAAGTTGAGTAAAGAAGCCAAAGTCAAAGTAAAAACAACAGTTAATCCTATGGGTTTTGATTCAAGTAATGTATCCCAATATGGACTTGACGAAGAATTCATACAAAAACAAGAAGATATCAAAAATTCCTATGAAAAAATGGGGGCAATCCTATCCTTTTCATGTATTCCCTACGAAATTTTCGAACTTCCTAAAGAAAATACTCAGGTTTCATTTGCTGAAACAAACGCTGCAATTTATGTAAATTCTGTCGGACATCTTAAAACCAACAAAGAAAGTGCTTTTAGTGCACTTGCAAGTGCGTTAACTGGGAAAAGTCCTTACTCTGATCTAAGAAAGGACCACGAACCACCAGATCTTACAATAAGAATGAAAATTGAGAACCCTAACGAACTTACTTATGGCATGTTAGGTTTTTTTGCTGGAAAAATTGCTGATAGTTCTGTTACTATTTCTGGTGTAGATAATCTAAACAAAAGAAGTTGTAAATCACTCTGTGGTGGTATGGGAACTTCAGGACTATGTGGCAAATTCTTTTTAAATGAAGGAACAAAAGATTCTGAAAAAGTTGATTTTGATAAAAAAGAAATGCAAA
This sequence comes from Thaumarchaeota archaeon CSP1-1, assembly GCA_963919845.1. Taxonomy (GTDB): domain Archaea; phylum Thermoproteota; class Nitrososphaeria; order Nitrososphaerales; family Nitrosopumilaceae; genus CSP1-1. The sequence goes on along the minus strand of CAWTZT010000082.1, from coordinate 11,288 downwards.
ACATTCATGACGAACTAAACACTACTGACTCTGGTGATCTTATTACTCTTGGTAGCCCTCAACTGGGTCTAGAAGAATTAAAAGATCTTTCTGTAACACTGAAAGGAACATCATTTAAGAAAAGATGCATGGTTTTCTGTCCTCGCACTATCCAAAATCAGGCACGAAAATTAGGTTATGCTCAGGAACTAGAAGGAGCAGGGTGTGAAATTCTTTCTGATTGTTGTATATGTCTTACTCCATTAATAGATAAAAAAAATGTTGATGGTGTAACTACAAATAGCATTAAAGGTGCTTACTATTTAAAAAATTCCAACGGTGTAGATGTTAATCTAAAACCACTATCACAAATCATAAAGGATGAAACAAAATGACTCTAAAAATAATTGTTAAGGGTAAAACCAAAGGAAAAATTTTGAAAACTTCTATCCCAATTAACTTTCTTGGGGCTGTAGACAAAAAAACTGGTATTATTCGTGATGACAAACACGATATGTTCAAAAAATCTATTAAAAATGTTATACTTGTTTTTCCTCACGGAATTGGTAGTAGTGTTGGTGCATATACAATTTATTCATTAAAAACTAATGATTCAGCTCCCTTAGCAATGATTTGCACTAAAGCAGATCTATTGGTAGCTTCAGGATGTGCTTTAGCAAACATACCAATGGTTATTGTATCAAAAAATGAATATGATTCACTTCAAGATGGCAAAGAAATTACACTCGATGCTATTTCTGGTAAAATTTTATAATTTTACAGGAACAACTTGTCCGTTTGGTGATTCTTCTTTGAAAACCACGCCTTCGAATTTCAAAATTTTTGTTTGACTGTTTTTCCAAATATCATTTGGAAGCTGAGCTTTCTCACATGTATGACGAAGAAATTCTTCTGAATTCCATCCATATTCAACTGGAACTTGTGGCAATAAGAGCCCTGAATTTAAACCAAATTTCACAATTAATCCATCTTGACCAACCTTGATCTTGGAAGGAAAATCTTTAGGATCATTAACTTTGATTTCTTCTGGAGGAGTAAGAATCGTAACTTCAAAAGTAATTTTATCTAATTCTTCGGGTTCAACTTTTGGAAATCGTGGATCTTCTGTGGCGGCAGCAATTGCAGCGTCTTTTAATGCAATATGCAATTTTTTGTCTGGAAGAGGAAAACCGATACATCCTCTCAAACCGGATTGATCGTTTAAGGTAACAAAAACACCTGAATTGAAGGAAAAGCAATTTTCAAATTTTTCATCTAATTTCATTTTGTTTTTTGAGATAAGATATTCTTCAACAACTTTTCTAGCCGTTTTTACAAGAATTTCTCCATCCTGATGTGATATCTGTTTATAATCTATCATTTAGTTTCGCCATAAATTTTTGTAAATTAGTAATATGAGTACCTTCCCAATAGATTTTTTTACAATTTTTACATTTCCAAAATTTTTCAGTATTTTCTAAAACTCCTATAGGTATACTGTTTTGCACATATTTTTTTTCAATAATTTCTAAAACTCCATTACACATTGTACATCTAGAATTAAATCCTTTAATGAATAATTTTCCAAGATTAACTCTTTCATTAATTTGTATAAACTGTTCAATTTCATCTAATCCTGCTAATTCAATAGTTTCAACTTGTTTTTTTATACACTTTTTTACAAGTTGAACATCTTTTGTAATCAAAATTCTTTTTTCGGTTTTAGCAATCTGAATTAATTCGTCATCATCTTTATTGGAAGAATATATCGTATCATATCCTAATAATCGTAATTTTTTTGCTAATTTTCCTAACATTGCATCTACTAAAAAAATAGGTTTTTTAGTTTTCACTAGATTGTTCGCCCATTCCTGATTCCACAACATGGCTTTTTCCAGCTGGTAAGACGCGGACAAAATCATCTATGCTAATAGATTTTACAATTTCCTCATTTATTTCTGCAAATTTACTTTTAATTTTTTTTGCAACGTCAGTCATCTCTGAACCAGTTGGTTCAATAACTACATAACACATACTAGATTTTTTAATAGTATTTGGAGGTCCACAAGTTACCAGATAGTTTGTATCTTGTTTTATTATCCCAATTGCCAATTTTAATGAGGCAACATTGACAAAATTTCTGTTACCTTCTATTACGAAAGCTCCTTTAGGAAGAAATTGTCCACTTGGTGCAGCTTTTTTAATTTGTTCAGGTTCTACCCAATACGCATTTAATCCATACACTGCCTCTCGCCATGCTCTGCTAAAACATACGGTGGCATGTGCAATTTCATTTAGACTGGCAGGCGATATGGGTTCCTTGCCATCTTTTAAAACAAAAAATGGAGAACCATGAATATCTGCATGAAACACCTTATCATTTTTTTCAATATGTTTTCTAATAATTGCAGAATTTGAAGAGGAATCCCGTCCTCCAATTGCTAAAATTCCATCTGAGGTGTAAAACCATCGGTATCTTTCAAACCAATTTTTCTTTCTTACTTCAGTAAATGTAATAGATTCTTGAGCAACTTTTTCTTGTTTTTCTTCTTTTTTCAATTTCTTTTCAGTTTGTTCTTTAATCTTTTCAATGGAGCTTATTGCAGCCATCTGATGTTTTGATTCATTAAATAATTTAGATACAATTGCGTGCATTGAGGAATCTAGTTCTATCTTAATTTTCTTATCATGAATTTTTACTAGTGAAATTCCTTTCTCTTTAATGATTTGAGAATTTTGTTTTTTTAATAGTTCTAAAACTTGTGGATCATTCATAGAAAATATTCCTTGAGAAGCCAAATTTTGAAGACTCTTTGCAACATTAGATATTTCTGCAGATTTTTCTTTTACTTGTGCAATTGCTTTGTTTTGTTCTTCTAATTGGTTTTTTAATTCTGCAATTTTTGTACTTACTACACTAGATTGAGAATCTTTTCCTAACTCGATTAATTTTTCTGTAAATATTTTATCTAATCCTTCCATAAAACTTGGTACAGAAGTATAGTTTTCATCTGTACCAAGTTTAATTGGATAAATTTCATAATTTTTCTCATTTCTAATTAAGACAGGTTCATGTTTACCATTTACTACTTTATCTATTACTAGATTTACAGAATCAAAAATTTTATTTATTTCATTCTTTGTTAATTGATTTCCAGCTATTTTTGACTCAACATTTGATAATCTAAAAATTTCTTCAACATATTTTGTTGGCAATCCTAATTTTCTTCCAAACGATTTAGCCGCTGGCAGTGTTGATGAACTAATTTCATCTAAATCATTGAGTTTTAATGAAAAAACATTGATTGCATTTTGTGGGGGAGGGGAATATTCTATACCTACTCTAAGTTTCCTATGCCTAACATCAACAGAATGAAGTAAAGCTAAGATTTTCTTTTCTTTATTACAAAGTATAATGTTACCTTTACCAAAAAATTCTCCAACAAGAACAAATTCTTTATCAAATCCGCTAAAAGTTAGGTAGACTATTCTTTCTGCTTCAATTTGTTCAACCTTTGTTAACTTTAGTCTAAGAAGATCATCGCGTAATCGTCTTAATAATCTATTTTTTTCAGTTTGATTTACTTTGACGGAACTTGTCCATATTCCCAATGTAGAAAACATTAACAAAATATCTGGTTTTTCAGGATGGTGAAGTTTGAAGAGTAAACTTTCTGAGTTAATTCCATAAATGTTAGATACATAATAATCCAAGGTCTTTTTTGAAATTTCGTTTATGAGAAAACGTAATTCTATACCGGCAAGTTTCATACAGAAACTTCTAGAGTCTAAAATTAGACTCTTACTCCTTTCAAATGCTTACAATCTATCCAAAGATTTTAAACAAGGCTATCCAAAATCAACCTAGAAATTTCGTTGGCTAAACATCATCCTAAGAAAAAAGAGACTCCAGACACACCTGATCTTCCTGATTTTGGCAAAAAAGATCCTCCTAGTTCAGAACCAATGATCAATGAGCACGAAAAACACTATAATGAAAGTCAACTCAATAAGCTTTTTTGGCTACGCATCGCCCTCGCAGTCATTGCTGGAATATCAGCTACTTTTCTCTTTGAACAATTTGAAGGCGAAGAAAGAAGATGGGTTTCGATTGGATTTATGATAACGATTTTCATTGTAACGATATTTATTGCAAAGGAAATGAGAATGAAATTACCTAAATCTGATAGAAAAAAAATTGTAACACAGGCCATAGGAAGCTATATTTTCATCTATTTGTTTATGTGGATTCTTTCTTATACGATTGTTAATGTTAATGAAAATGGAACTGGCCTAGTAACACCATTCACATAGTACCGATAGTAAGACAAGGTCTGGGCAAAATGTGGAATCACAAAACTCCTGGAATTCCAGATGAATATTTTGATAGACTTGATGATGTCCCTATCACAAAAGAAGAAATCCGTGCCGTACAAATTAGCAAAGCTAGACTATCTAGGGGACATACTGTCTATGATATTGGTTGTGGAAGTGGCTCAATTTCAGTAGAAGCAGCTATACAAATAGAATCTTCTGGAAAAGTTTTTGGAGTAGACATTGATCCCAAAGCAGTTGAATTAACAAAGAAAAACCTTGAAAAATTTGGAATATCAAATGTTTCTGTTATTTTAGGTGATGCAAAAGAAAAAATTTCTGAGCTTCCACCACCAGATGCAATTTTTATTGGAGGAACAGGAGGGGACACTAAGGAAATAGTGGAATTATGCCACACTAAATTGAAACAGGGAGGACGTATTGTTATTGGAATCATTTTAATTGAAACTTTATTTTCTGTTTTATCATTAATCGAAAAACTGAATTTTACATCAATAGATATAACTCAAATTACAATTTCTAAAAGTAGAAAAACCTCAAAGGGTACAATGATGCTAGCTAGAAATCCTGTTACTATAATCGCTGCTACAAAAAATTAGAACCAAGTTTAGATATTAATTAGGAAAATTGGAGGATTTTTTATGCATGAATTAATTTGCGTTGGTTGTGGGCCTGGAGATCCTGAACTTCTTACAGTTAAAGCGGTTAAAGCAATACAAAATGCAGAGGTAATAATGTGTCCTACATCTAAAGAGGGCAAACCAAGCATTGCTTTATCGGTAATTTCATCACTCATTGATGAATCAAAAAAACAAATTATTAATCTAGTATTTCCTATGACAAAAGATAAAAATAAACTAGTTAACGCTTGGGAAAATAATGCAAAAACTCTTGCAGAAGCCGTCATCTCAGGAAAAAAAGTGGTCTATCTTACTGTTGGTGATCCATATCTTTACAGTACATGGATCTATCTTCATCGTGAACTCGAAACAAAACATCCTGATATAAAAATTAAAGTTATTCCTGGGATTGTATCAATGTTCACGTTTGCATCAAAAGTTGGCATAAGTCTAGCTGAAGGTGCAGAAAAAATGGCTGTCATTCCATCATGTTATGATCTTTCTAAAGTAAAAGCGATTGCTAAAAATTGTGATACCATGATTTTTCTAAAAGATGGGAGATACTTTGATCAAGTAATCAAACTTTTACGAGAAGCAGGATTTTCTGATAAATCACTCTTTGCAATTGGTCAGGATCTTGATACAGATCATGAAATTGTAAAAAAATTAACATTAGGTCAAGTAACTGATAAAGTGTTTACTACAAAGTATTTTTCAATTATGGTGGTAAAACGTGTCTAAAGTTTATTTTGTGGGTTGTGGCCCTGGTGACCCTGAATTGATTACGATAAAAGCAAAAAAATTAATTCAAAAAGCAGATGTGGTAGTATATTCTGGTTCATTAATACCACCCAAAATTATCAAATTTTGTAAGAAAGGAAAACTTTACAACGCAGCAAAACTCGTACGAGAAGAAATTTTTGAATTATTGAAAAAAAATGCAAAAAAAAACAAAGTTGTGGTCCGACTTCATGATGGAGATCCATCCATTTATGGAGCCATTCGTGAACAGATTGATAATTTAAGAAAAATAGGAATTCAATCAGAAATAATTCCTGGTGTTACATCATTTTTAGCCTCTGCAGCTGTTTTAGAAACTCAACTCACTTTACCTGGAATAACTCAAACTATTATCATAACAAGAGCAGAAAAACGAACTAAAGTTCCAAAAAAAGAAAAAATTTCTGAACTCGCAAAGCACAAGGCTACTATGATATTCTATCTCAGTATTCATTTGCTTTCTAAAATTGTTAAAGAATCAATTCAAGGTGGATATCCAAAATCAACTCCAGCTGCTGTTGTATATCGTGCGAGCTGGAATGACCAAAAAATAATTATAGGTACTCTAAATGACATTGCAAAAAAAGTTTGGAATGAAAAAATTACACGTACTGCAATTGTAATTATTGGAGATGTGATTAATCCAAAGACTTATGAGTATTCCAAATTATATGATAAAACTTTTAGTCATGGATATAGAAAAGCAAAATCTAAGGAGAAACTAAAAAACTAACTTTATTTCTAATTCCAATTTTCTTAAGATATTTTTCAAAAAGTTGAGGATTTGATGATGTAAAAATTTTCATTGTGTTTCTTTTTGAACTTTTCTTAAAACTTTTTTTTGATACTTTCTTTGCTACTTCATTAGCAGGATCTATAAACTTAACATTTGGGAATTCTTTTTTTAAGTAGGGTAGTAAGAAAGGTAAGTGTGTGCTTGATAGGGTTACAACATCAACATTTTGTTTGATTAATTGTTTTCCCAATAGTTGTTTAATTTTTAATTTACATTCCTTTGAATTATCAATAAATTTACCTGATTCAACTAATTCAATAAGTGATGAGGCATCAATTTTTTTTACTTTAATCCTTTTTGAAAGTTGATTTTTTTTTATATAATTTTTTAATTCTGTACTTCGTATTACTGAACGAGTTGCTAAAATTGCTATATTTGATGTTTTTGAAATTTTTGTAGCTTGTTTTAAAGGAGGTAACACATTCAAAATTTTTGATGATTTATTTTTTCCAAGTAAAAGTGATGGAGTATTAGATCCAATTACAATTAGATCTGGATTAAATTTCTTTTTTAACATGTTGATAGTATTTGTAATAATTTTTTTTAGATGATGTTTTGATTTTTTTCCATAAGGAAAATGTTTTTGATCAGCAAAATAGATGATTTCAGCTCTTGTAATCTTTTGTATGGCTTTAATTATTGAAAGAGAACCAAATCCAGAATCAAAAACAACTACTTTTGCCACGCAGCCATCGTTTCATTCCTGCATTTACAGTTTGTTAGCTAAATTTAGTCTAAAGTCGATCTAAATACACACCTCACATTAAGAGCCAAATTCTAAACAAACTTCCATGACTAACTTCGATAAGACTTGGGCACGACAAGAAACTCAAAGCATGACTGGAAAGATTCGAGATGCAGTAAAACCTCAAGGAGCACTTAAACCCAGAGTACAAAACGCAGTTAACAAACTACAAGTTCAAACTTCAAAAATGGACGCAATGTTAACTAAGTGCCGTGAAAGAGATCAACAACTATTCCAGAGAATAGTGACAGCTATGCAACAACATGATACTTCAACCAGTAAAGTATTGTCAAACGAATTAGCAGAAATCAGAAAAGTTACAAGAATGCTTGGCAATGCAAGAATGTCATTAGAACAAGTACAATTAAGATTGACTACAATCCATGACTTAGGTGATGCAATGGTAGCAATCGGACCAGCAATGTCAACCATGAAAGGCTTGAAATCATCTTTAGGAAGATTTATGCCAGAAGCTGATTCCGAATTGAATTCCATGACACAAACGCTTAACGGCCTTATGGTGGATTCATTGTCAGGTGACTCATTTAACATGGAAACTGATGTTGCAAACGAAGAAACAGAAAAGATCTTACAAGAAGCATCTGCAGTTGCAGAACAGCAGATTGGAGATAAGTTCCCATCCGTGCCATCATCAGAAGGACTTTCATCACAAACAACTACAGCTTCAACCTCATCTACGTATGAGTAGCTAACATTGTTAAGACAGAAAGTTCAATTCCCTTCTTTTTCTTTTTTCCAATAAATCTTAATACGATTTAATAAAAGCCTATAACACATTTTTATAAATTGAAGTGATTCGCTAAATCCCATTTTTGATTTACCTCTAGTTCGGTTAACAAATCTGGTGGGTATTTCTATTCCCTTTAGTCCCATTCTTCTTAGATAACAAAGTAATTCAACTTGGAAAGCAAAACCTTCTGATTTTATTTCAGAAAAGTTTATGGTTTTTAATACATTTTTTTTAAAAATCCTAAAACCACTTGTAGGATCTGTAATATCTAATTTGGCACACTTTCGTGCAAATGAACCTGCCATTGAATGGAGTATTTTTCTTCTAGTGTTCCAACCAACAACCGATGAACCAGGTACATGTCTACTAGCAATTACATAATCATAATCTTTGATCTTGTTTACCATTAATGGAATTTCCCTTGGATCATGTGAATGATCGGCATCCATTTGAACTACATAATCAGGATTAAATTCATTGATTGCAATTTGAAATCCTTGTTTGTAAGCTGAACCCAGACCAAGTTTAGATGGTCTCCTAACAACCATAATATTTTGATATTTATCATTTAGGTTTTCAGCTATCTTTGCTGTTCCATCAGGAGAAGCATCATCCATAATTATGATTAAAAATTTCTCAGCAATTTTTTTTACTTCAGTAAAGAGTTTATCTATCAAACTCGGCAAAGTTTCTTTTTCGTTATAGGTAGGAATAACTATTGCTATATTCATTATTTGTCATTTAAAATCTTCATAGCCTGTGTAAATACTTTCTTCCATTGGGACCATGTTAGTCTCCCTGTTTGGGTATTTTGTCTACTAGGATGATAAGAACAAATTATAGCTAAATTATTATGATGAAATAATTTTCCATGAGAAAATTTAACTCCTTTGATTCCAGTTAATTTGCAATACGAGTCAAAAGCTATTTTCCCTAAACAAATTATAACCTTAAGATTCTTTAGTAAAGAAATTTCTTCTTGAATGTATGGTAAACAATTATCAAATTCATTTTTTAGTGGTTTATTTTGTGGAGGAGCACATCTTACAGCAGCTGTAATGTATGTGTTAATTAGATTAAAACCATCATCTAACTTTTGACTAGTTGGTTTAGTTGCAAACTTGTGGTCATAAAGTACTTTAGCAACCCAATCACCTGAGCTATCTCCAGTAAACATTCTTCCCGTTCTATTTCCTCCGTGTGCTGCAGGTGCTAATCCTATTAACAATAATTTAGCATTAATATCTCCAAAACCTGGAAGTGGTTTTCCCCAATAATTTTCATTTGTGAATCGTTTTACTTTTTCTTTTGCAACAGTTCTAATATAAGAATATAATCGAGGACATTTCTTACAATTAATTATTCTTTTATTTAATTTTTGGAAAGATTTTTTATTTCTAGCCATGTCAAGTCTTACCTTAATCAGAAAAAAATTGTTAGTAAATGTATATCTGAATAATTTTATTCAAAACTAATCTTGACAAGCCGGCAAGTTTATAGACTAATTTGCCCAAATTTTTTCAATTGAACAAGGCAGTAATTGCAGGTATTATAACGGTAATAGCCATTGGAATTGGAATAGCAATAGCAATTACATCTAATTTTGATTTAGAATCCACTACGGATGAATCTGAAGATATTACTTTAGAATCTCAGGAACCAGAGACCAAGGAATTCAAAGTCGAATTAAAAGAAGAGATCGGACTTGTAGCAAAACCTTGAGATAATCCTAAAATTCCTATTTTCGACCAAAAATGACCATTTTGGAAGTATATTGGAAGTAAAAATTCCATTATGCCTAATTATCATAGGTGGATTTTGTTAATTAATGAAAAGGCAAACAACCGTAGCAATGTTTGGAATTACATTTGCAGCAGTAATGGCTTTGGGAATGGTTTCCATATCAGGATTTTCTCAGCCTCTATTTGTGGCTTCCACAGATACAAAGGTAGTCAATCATATGGATATGATGGGACACATTACCTTTACCGCAACAGATCAGGATGGAAATATCCTTTCCTACATTCAAACTGACAATATTATTGTCAACGTAGGAGAAAACTGTGTAGCAGAATCCATATTCAATGTTACTACTACAGGAGCAGACCTATGTGATGGAACTGGAACACACTCCGCATCAACTGGCACACCCCAAGGTGTAGCTGATGGAGGCTTTACTTTCATTGCAATAGGTAATGGTAGTGCTGGTGTTGCAACAGAAACAGACCAAGCTCTAATTCTAGAAAATTTCAGAATAAGGGCTAACAGTACATCCGTTGACAGCTCACCTGGAACTGCAGGTTCAAAGGCAGTTGTAACGTTGACTGGAATATTTGTAGCTAACACAACACTTAGCATAGATGAATCAGGAATCTTTGATAAAGACGAGATCTTTTTTGGCGGAAGTGGTCCTGTAGATGAAAACATGCTTGCAAGACAAACATTCACAGCAATTCCTCTCACTCTTGGCGATAAACTAACCGTCGAGTGGGAAGTAACAATAGGTTCTTAGAGACCAACTGACTTAGAAAGATTTTCTCTTTCTTTTTTTCTTTTTATTTCTTAAAAAATATCAAGACTTGGGGAATTTTATTTCATTTAAAACTTTTTCAACAATTTCAAATCCATTAGATGTGTTATCAATAGTAATTAAAAGTAGACGATCTTTACCTATCGGTATTGAAATTCGTTTAATAGTTTCATATTCAACCATAGCAAATTTTCCTTTTCCAAGCTTTTCTTCATGTTTATGACGTATTCTCCAAGCTTCAACAGCATATTGAAGTGCCTCTCTTGTTTCTTCTTCTGTAAGAAAGTTTTCTTGACCATCACGATGACGAGTAAGAATTATGTTTGCATACATATCAGAAATTACTGAAAATCGTACATTTTTATCAAGTTGCATAATTTTTTCTAAAAGTAGCTTAAAATCCACAAACAGTTGTAGAATAACCTTTATGAAAACATTGTTAAAATTTGTTTAAAGATTCTGAAAGGGTCATGCCAGGAGGTGTGATGAAAACAAGGATGAGCCCTTCCAGTTGAATCTTGTTCATTATCTATGTTCAATTTTTGTAGATAATATCTTGTATGTAATTTCAAGCTACATCATAGTCCTTATCTCAATTTTATCTGTCATTTGGCTATCTGACCAAGAAAGCCAGAGCCTGAGGGGTATCCCTTTCTACAATCAGATTAATTTTATTTTTTTTAGATGAAATTAACGTCTAAACTACATTTTTTCTATGAATCTTTTGCACAACCTTTGATGCAAAAATTGTT